>DAOVMD010000323.1 GCA_030630935.1 Candidatus Mcinerneyibacteriota bacterium
GAGATAAAGCCGGAAGAGATATTTCTCTATTTGGATTTTTAAGTTTAGGCGAAATTGCTTCTGCCGGAGATAAATATATTGATCTGCATAATATGACTATCGTTATCGGTATGGACGAATAAATCATGAAAAAATCAGTAAGGACCTCACTTCAGAATCTTAGTATTTCTTATGAGTTTGCGCTTGCCATTGGCAACAGTTTGAACATGTCAGAAATGCTTCACAAAGTTATTCATATAATGGTACGAAAAACGAATGCTCATCGCGGTATTATCTGGGTTAAAAATATAGATAATAAACTGCAACCAACTGCAAGCGTCGGAATTAATATAAAAGATGTGCCGGCACAAAGCGAAATAATGGATCTCAGGGATACATTAAATAAAATACTAAAAAGTCGGAATTTTGTACTTAGATACAAGGGTGGCAAAGATTTTTTACAATATTGTCCTTTATTAACTGAAAAAGAAGAATCTGTATTGATTATACCTGTAGCCAATACGGCGATTATTTACCTGGTCTATGCCAATAGGGAAATAGCAGATAAAACCTTAGCAAATATGCTTACCAGTCTATCTAAAAAGTTAAGCGTTGCTATAAAAGCTTGTATAGCCCATGAGAATATTGTTAATGAAATAAAAGAGAAAGAGAAAACAGAAAGAGAATTAAAAGAGAAAACAAAACAGCTAATCTCCAGCGAGAAGAAAATTCAAGGGCTTTATAGTGAATCTGAACAAGCCAGAAAATCACTGCTAAGTATCCTGGAAGATGTTGCGCAAAAAGAGAAGGCGCTGCAGGCGAGCGAAGAGAAATATCGTTTACTTGCAGACAATTCAATAGATGTTATTTGGCAGATGAATTTGAAATTAGTCTTTACCTATATTAGTCCGGTCATAAAAAATGCTACGGGGCACACAGTTGAGGAGTGGGTTGGAACCAGGTTATCCCAACATGCCACAACAAAAGAATTTTTTAACATGGCGAGAAAAGCATTAACCATAATTAAAAATTATAAGAAATTTAAATACATTACCTTTGAAGCTGTACTGCTTAAAAAAGATGGAACTGAAATACCTGTTGAAATTACCGGAAAAGTATTGTTAAATAAAAAAGGGTTCCCAATTGGAATACAGGGAACTACACGTGACATCACAGAGCGCAAGCAGGCGGAGGAAAAATTAAATCACCTTAATCTTGTACTTCGTGCAATTCGCGATGTTAATCAGCTCATTACACAGGAGACAGATAGGGTAAAATTAATAAATTCAACCTGTGATATTTTAATTAAAAACAGAAGTTATAATGCTGTATGGATTGCATTATTTAATAAGGAAGGGAAAATTGAAAACTTTGCCGGTGCAGCTTTAGGAGGAGAAAAACTCACTTTAAATAAAGTTTCCAGAAAGAATATAATGACTTTAAAGAAAATTAAAGAGACATATTATTGCACAACACCCGAAAAAGAATGTTCGTTTTGTCCGTTATATGTAAAAGGTACGGAAATGTTCTTCTATGGGAAAATCCGGGATGAATCGAATTATTATGGTCTTTTTGAGATATCAGGGAAACAAAAATTTCTTCAGAGTGAAGATGAGCAGGAATTAGTAAAAGAAGTTTGCGGTGATTTAAGTTTTGCACTGCATAAGATAGAGTTGAATAAATCATTTCAAGCATCAGAAGAGAGATACAAAAAATTATTTGAAACTGCTCAAGATGGAATATTAGTTACAGAAATCGAAACCATGAAAGTAAAATATGCAAATCCCAGTATATGCAGCATGTTTGGATACAGTGAAGATGAGTTTAAGGAATTAACAGTTTCAGATATTCACCCGAAAGAAAATCTTAAATATATTCTTTCTGAATTTGAAGCACAAGCACGAGGTGAAAAAATCCTTTCGGAGGATATCCCATGCTTGAAGAAAGATGATACTGTTTTTTATGCAGATGTAAACACATCTGCCGGAATAATAGATGGTGTAAAATGTAATATTGGAGTTTTCAGAGATATTACAAAAAGGAAGATTTCCGATGAGAAAATAAAGAAATTAACAGAACATAATGAAATAATAGTTGAGAATGTAAATGAAGGGATTCTTATCATTCAAGACAAAATGATACAATTTGTTAATTCAAAAATTTTAAATCTATCCGGTTATTGGGAAGCGGAGTTATTAGGAAAGGAATTCAGTGATTTTTTCCATCCTGATGATCATGATTTAATGATCTCCAACTATGAATCAATATTAAAGGGAGATGTTCAGAAAAAAACCCATATTATACGATTAACTACCAAGCACAATGAGATAAAGTGGATTCAGGTTAGAGCTACTTTGATTAATTATAATGAGAACCCTGCAGTTCTTCTCTTCCTTTATGATGTTACAGGAAAGCGTCAATTGGAGGAACAACTTCTTCAATCACAGAAGATGGAGGCGACTGGGACTTTAGCCGGGGGTGTTGCTCATGATTTCAATAATCTCCTTACTTCTATTATTATCAATACTGAATTGATTCAGATGAATATTGATAATCCTGAAAAGATTAAAGGTGAAACGACTGAAATTCTAAAGGTTACAGAACGCGCAACATCATTAACACGTCAACTCCTGACATTCAGCCGGAGACAGGTTCTTCAGAAAAAAGTAATCGATATTCATTCACTGCTTTTAAATATTAAAAAAATGCTGATTAGGATAATTGGTGAAGATATAAAGTTTACTACAAAATTATTTAAAACTTCATTATATGTTGATGTAGATTCTTCGCAAATTGAACTCTTAATTATGAACCTGGTAATTAACGCAAGAGATGCGATGAAAGAGCGCGGTAAGATAACTATTTCAACAACTAAAGAAAATTTTGATCTTAATGATTTACAATTCAATCTGAATCTTGCTGAAGGGGAATATCTCTGCATTACAATTTCTGATACAGGTGCCGGAATGAATGAATCAGAGATGCAGCATATTTTTGAACCGTTCTTTACTACAAAAGAAACCGGGAAGGGGACCGGGTTAGGATTATCAACAGTCTATGGAATTGCTCTGCAGCATAATGGTTTTGTTAACGTCCTCAGTGAAAAAGGGAAAGGTTCAACATTTAATGTATTTTTACCATTAGTGTCCCCACGGAAAACTGAGAAAGAACTCGAAACTGCTGAAGATGAACTTCTCTCAGGTGAAGACCGAAGAATCCTGTTGGTTGAAGATGCGGATATTATACGTAATGCGGAAACAGAGTTTTTGAAGTCATTAGAATTTAAAGTTTTCTCTGCTGAATCTGCTGAAGAAGCAATCGGAATATTTACAGATGAAGATGGTTTATTTGATCTAATCCTGAGCGATGTTATCTTACCCGGGATGAATGGAATTGAATTAATCGATGAATTATTTAGATTAAAACCTGAAATGAATATTCCAATTATTTTAGTCAGTGGTTATACTGATCAGCGAGTTCATTGGGAAAAGATTCAGGAGCAAGGTTATAAATTTCTACAGAAACCTTATACAACTGAAGAATTAATAAAAGCAATTAAGGAAATGTTTAAAGAATTTAATCAAAAAGATTAGAAATAAAAAACCAAGAATATCTAAATCTTAACTTAACCACGAAGACACGAAAATACGAAAAAAAACATTTGAATGTTATTGGGCATTGAAAATCTTACGCAGTGTTCGTACAGAGCTCCAATCTATGTTTTAAAAAGAAACAATGGAGAAAGGTAAAAACTTAACTCGCGTTTTACATTAAAAACTTTTTTTCACCGTCTTGAATATGCAACGGTGCTCGCGAAGCATATCGGAATAAAAGCGGATATTCAAATAACCCGATTATGGCTGACCATAAAAAATACGGATTTATTGATGTTATTGTAAAACCATATTCCATCAAAAAATTAAGCAAAATAATAAATAGAATACTAAGATAGAGACCAGAGAGCAGACCCAGAACCACGCACTTCGTTAGGGTATCTGGGCGCAGGAGCAGTCGTTTTATAGATAAGGGACAGGCGTTTACTTGTTTACATAGAAGAGAACTATGTCGATAATAAAGAGTTAGATTTCTTAAATGTTATTGAAAATTTTGGAGTGCATTGATGGGGGTGAAACCCCATTCTTTACGCGTAGCAATAATACGTGAGATTATATAAAAGTATTAACATCACCACGTTCCAGTTTGGAATGTGACATGATTAGGTTTACAAATATTTCTTTTTAGAATCAATGCAAAAGAGAGAAAATCCC
>DAOVMD010000383.1 GCA_030630935.1 Candidatus Mcinerneyibacteriota bacterium
GTCAAACTGACCTTGACTGAAGGTTAGTACTTTGAACAAGTATTATAATTAGGCATAACAGTGGGGTTTCACCCCCATCAAAGATTCTAAACCAAAGCATTGTGATATGAAATGCAGAAACATTATTCATTTTTCATTATTCACTCTTCATTTTTACTTATTTTATTTCTTAGGTTTGTCCTTCTCTATTTAATAACTCAATAATTTTTCTGGCACGACCAGCCCAGATACTTTTTGGATATGTCATAATAAGTTTTTGATAATATTTATTGGCAGTAACAGGATTTTTCTTGTCCAACCGATAGATCTCAGCAATTAAATATAATGTATAATCCTTTCTATAATAAATATCCGGAATTTCTTTGAGGAGTTTAATTGCTTCATCGAATTCACCTTCTACTCTAAGTTTTCTTGATTTTATAATCATACCTTCTGAATAATAAGAGCTTGTTTTATAATTTTCAAGTTCAAGTAAAATTTCATTAACTTTATCAAATTGTTTAAAATTATAACTGATAAACAAGTTAATAAATAAATCCTCAGCCTTCTTCTCATTGAAGATATTTGATTCAATCTGCCGGGATATACTAAGGACATCCCCTGCAATATCAGAGTCAGGATTACGAATTATATATTCATCAAAATTCTTAATTGCGGATTCCTTATCTCCTTTTAATACATAAGCCATACCCAGCCATAATTTTTGCTGAGTACCGTTACTCTCCTCCAAATCCCGGATTGCATCGGTTGTATTATTATTAATAAGATTAATTATCCCATAAATATAATGTATTGTTCTGGATTCCGGGCAATTCGCAATTATCTTTTTTGCATTATTTAAATCACCTAAATCACAAAGATAAATATTTGCAAGCTTCATTCTATTTTTACAATGCTTCATGAAATCAGGATTACTCTTGTAAACCTCAATTGCATTCCTATACTCACCTAAATCATAAAGAGTTCGAGCAAGCTCAATTTGAAATTGCTTCTTTTTATATGGGAAAATATTCTTCTTAATTAAATCTTCAAGAACAAATTTTAAAATCACCTTACCCTTCTCTGTTCGTAGTTTCGAAAGGATAAATCGGTTAACCTTTGAGAAGTCGTTTTTATTAATCTCAATAAGTTTTAATGCTAACCTTCTTGAATCATTATACTTATCTGATTTTATCAGAATCGATAACTCTATCAGGTTAATATGAAAATTTGCTTTGTTCTTTTTAATCTTAGCAAATCTAGTAATTATTAATTCCCGGAGGTCTTCTTCCCAAAGAAGATCCTGCAGCTTCAGGTTTATCCGGGTTGTGGAAGAATAATCGGTAAACCGTCCCGCTGTTAACCGCTCAAAATATAAATCGATCTCTTCACGAAATTTCTCTTGAAGATGGAGAATATTCGCAGCACTCAATAGACTATTTAAATTAGAGGGAAACCTGTCTGAATGAATCTTATATTTTTGGTAAGCCTCATCCAGGAGTCCATACTTTTCATAAAGTTTTGCAAGTACTAAAACATTACGAAAATCATCAGGATTTTCTAAATAAATATTTTCCCATTCTGCATAGGCTTTATTCTTATTTCCGGAAGCCCAGTAAATCTCACCCAGGAAAATCTTATAGTTCTTTTTGGAAGGATAGGTTTTCTTTAATTGCATTACGATTTTTTCTGCCTTGTTATACTTATTCCCCCAATAGTAATATTTTGCAAGAATTAATTTATGCCGTTCATCTTTTTTACTCTCTTCAATTAATTTCTTCTCTAATTTATCCTCAACCTTACCTTTAATCGCAGACCGGACCAGGTCCTTTAGATAGTTATCAACATTCATTCTCTTATTACTTAGAAAACCCTCATAAATATTATATGCACTAATCGGATCTCCAATTAACATATAATAATCTGCCATGAGCTTATTCAATTTATTATTTTTAATCTTTAACTTCACTAACATATCAAGGTTTTTTCGTAAACGCTTCTCTTCTCCGGTCTTAAAAAGTAAGTCTAATAAAATATTGACCGCCTGAATATATCTGTGATTACTGGTCTGTTTTAGTTTTAATAGTTCTTCAAAATCATTTATCGCTGAATCAAGGGAGCCTTTTTTTAAATAGGCTTGACCTCGATAAAATAATAAAGTTGTTTTCTGAAAATCTGTAAGTTTCTCTTCAAGTAAGATATCGACTCTTAGTATAATCTCAGAATGACGTTGTATTGAGGATAAATGAAATAATTCATTTCTAATTTTATTAAATTCCTTTACGGGTAATGAAAAGCTTAAAATTGTTGTACATATTAGAAAGATTAAACTAAAAGTGAACTTTGGTTTACAAACCATTTAAAATATTCTCTCCCCCTTGAACATTATTTTCAGGGAATAAAAATGATATCTTCTTTATAAAATTTAAAAATCCTCAAGGATCTATTCCTCCTTAAAAACAAAGTCACCCCTTTCAAGGTCCTCTCCTGATTTCAATGTAATTGATTTCTCATAAAATTCAATTGTATATTGCTGTTCATTTCCTGTTCCATCCAGGTACTTCAAAGTTGTACCGGGAACTCGCTTTACAGTTAGGTTACCTTCAGCACCTATGATCTTTGCTTCGTTCTTTTCAGTTACAAAGACATCCACTTTATTAATGTTAATTGAACTCCCTGGGAAAACATCGTCCCATGGCGTAATTGCAGATTTAATCCTAACCCTTTCAAATGACCTGAATAATCCTTCATCTTCCTCAATCCAAATTAATTTCTCACCGCCTATACTTAAGCACCACTCATCCCACCAGCCTTCATCATACTCATACCTTACCCGGCCTATTACCTCAAACTCAGTCCCTTTTAAACTACCATATCTCCCAACTGAAAATGGAGTCGGGTACTGCGTCATCTTAGCAGTCTTACCGGTTGGGTCAAGTTTATCATCGTGAATAACAAGAGTCTGATTACAATATTCACAGACTGCAACCTGAACAAAACGAGTCCTTAATTTTACCGGAGCTCCACAAGTCGGGCAAGTTAGATCTTTTAGTTCCATTTTTTCCTCCTTTATTATTTACAGGTACTGCGAAATGTTTATCCACAGAAACCGATTGTTTATCAAATAGTACGATACTTATTAAATTTATTTTTGCATTCCCTTATAAAGTGCGTTGGCAAACTACAAAGAAAAATTAAAATAAAAATAATTAACTACTGAACACGCCGCTATATTATATATTACAATATACTTATTTAGAGTTGGAGCTACTTAGTAATCAACCAAATGTAAGAATTTCACCGCAGAGAACGCAGAGGGCGCAGAGATTTTGTATTATTCAATACGATACTTTTATATAAAGATAATAACATTAAAGGTTTAAAGAACAATTGAATGCAAAAACAATATTAACAGAGATTACATGATAAATGGGATTATCAAAATAAATATATTTATTTTTTTATCCCATATAATAATGATTTGCTGAATCTCCGATTCAAATCTCTGTTAAATACTTGTTTTATGCTCTTGTGCCTTGTGCACTTAAACACTTTACAGCAAATCTATAATTTATCTATA
>DAOVMD010000231.1 GCA_030630935.1 Candidatus Mcinerneyibacteriota bacterium
GTTGATTCTGCAGTGAGTTCAATATTATAAAGCTCTGATGCGCTCTTCTTAAAATATTGGAAAGTCTTCTCAATCTTTTCTGTTTTCTTTAGGGAAGGTCTTGAAAAAGACCCGATTAATTCGCAACTGGTACCTTTTACGAACTCCTCTTTAATTATATCTGATAATTGTTTTTCTATTGAAGTAATAGTACTATTATCACAAACTCTAATATCTATATCAACCTCGGCATAATCAGGAATGACATTGGTTCGTGTACCACCCTTGATAATACCGGGCGTAACGGTTATGCCTTTTTCTAAGTTTGTGATCTTTGAAATCTTTAAAACCTTATCTGATAATGCAATGATTGCATTTGAACCTTCTGTAAAATGTGACCCTGCATGAGCAGATTTTCCATGGACAACTACTTTAAAATCGCCTACTCCCTTACGCGCAGTCACTAATGCACCGGATTCCCGGGCTCCTTCAAAATTAAATACACCCAGAACCTGAGCTTGAATACTTTTAAATAACTCACGTACTGAATAACTGCCAATCTCTTCATCTGTATTGAAAATTATCCTAATGGGTATTTTCGAAAGGAATTTGAGGTCATGTAAAATTTTCATGGCTAAATAAAATACTACAATCCCACCCTTCATATCTATTACTCCGGGTCCAGTGATAGTTGATGAATTTACACGGGTGAACTTGTCAAATCCGGAATCGGGAGAGAAAACTGTGTCAAGATGCCCCAAAATCAGATAAGCATCTTCATCATCCGGAACATTTGATGCCAATAAATAACTGCGGTTATCAGATCCGGACTTGATATCAGAACGAAAACCTAAACCGGTCAGTTTATCAGAAATTAAGTTCAAAACAATATTATTCCCTTTTATGTTATATGAACCGGAATTAGTATTTACTAAAACCTCAAGTAAATTAAGTGTTTTTTCAAAATGTTTCTCTGCGGATTCTTTTATCTGAGTAATCTCTGTCATTTTAATGCTCAAGTGTTATTAATGTTAATTCAGGTCTACAATTAAATCTAATAGGAAATAAGGTCGTACCTATTCCTTTCGATAAATATACGGGAATATTGTTAAAATAATTCAAACCTGCATTGATCTTAAAACCTTTTTTAATATTTAAAAAAACCGGACCGAAAATAGGAAGGGCAACTTGACCACCATGAGTGTGACCGGTTAAAATTAAATCGGGTTGACGGGATAATAAAAAATCAACCGTCTCAGGAGAATGAGTCAATACTATTCTAAGCTTATCCGATTTCGCAACTTCTCGAAATGCCTTAACCATATTATCATAACCCCTGTGTGGGTCATCAACGCCTACTAAACGAATCTGATTCCCTATAATTATACTTTGGTTCCTTAATATCGTTATGTTCATATCTTTTAAAAACGCCTCAAGTGTCTTGACACGAGCACCATTAGCACTCAAACCATAATCATTATTGCCCAAAACACCAAAGACACCAAACTTCGATTTCATCGATCTGAAAATCTTCTCAAATTTATAAAGCGCTGAGAAATCCTCAATAAAATCACCAGTTATAATTATTACGTCTGGGGTGACTCCATCTAAATAATCGACCAGACGCTGCTCACGACGGCCAAATTCACGCAAATGTAAATCTGAGAGATGTAATATCGTAAAGGATTCCTCTTCTGCTAAACGTGAAGTTCGAAGACTGAACTCGTTCACCTCAAGATTATGCGGCTCAATGAAAATACTATATAATAAAATTAGTACTATAACTACTGAAATAATTAAACCGGCAATTACCAATTGTATACTCCTTATTTATTTGACTGACCAGTCAGTCAAATTATATTATAACAAAAATATATTAATTTGTCAAGTAAAATATGTTACTGGCGATATTTGTCATTGCGCATCGAGCAGAGCGAGATCTAGCTTGCGTCCGAATTGTCCTGAGCATAGCGAAGGAACCAGACGCGGCAATCTGGGAGCAAGCTCCCTTTACAAACCCTGCTTGCAGGGAAAGAACTTTCTGTATCATTGCTATCAAAGAGGCTGTGCCTCCGGCAATCTGGGAGCAAGCTCCCTTTACAAACCCTGCTTGCAAAGCATTCATTGAACATTTCAACACTTGAACATTTGAACACTTGAACGCATGCAAAGCATGCATTAAAACTTACTTCTTTAAAACAAGGTTTACTCCTGCATTTAAAAGAGCCTTAACTTTACTTTTTATTTTTGATTCGGCATAAACTCTGACCAGTGGTTCTGTCCCGGAAGGTCTCATCAATAGCCAGGAATCCTGTGTGAGGATAAATTTTTTGCCGTCAATTTTTTCAACTCGAAGGACTTTCAAGCCAGCCATGGTCTTCGGAGATAGTGAAGGAAGTTTTTTTTTGAAGTTATCAATCTGGTTCTTAGTGATTCTCAAGTCTATCCGGTCATAATAATATTTCCCGAATTCCTTCTGCATTTCCATAATTATTTCAGAGAGTTTTTTCTTTTCCATTGCCATCATCTCAAGTGTAAGCAGTGAGATAAATATTCCATCTCTCTCGAGTGACTGTTTATAGTACCCTATTCCACCGCTCTCTTCACCGCCATACCCGACTTTTCCCTGTTCCATTAATTCGGCGATATATTTAAAGCCAATTGGTTTTGTAAATAATTTAATAGATTTTTTTGTACAGATATTTTCCATGATCGATGAAACTGCAAAAGTTATTCCGACACCAGCTTTATAATTTTTATTTTTAATCAGGTGCAGAAGCAGGAATCCGAGAATTTTCTGTGAATTAATGAAGTTGCCCTTTTCATCAATAAAGGCAATCCTATCAGCATCACCATCTGTAACGATCCCGAGATCAGCTTTTATCTCCCTAAGATGCTTAATTGCAGGCTTTACATTCTCTTCAAGTGGTTCAGGATACCGCCCTGCGAATAGTGGATCGAATTTATCGGTTTGGTTTATAATCTTCACTTTCTTCAGTATCTTCTCGAGAATTCCAAGACCGGCGCCGCCCATTGATTCATATAAAACTTTAAATTTCTTTTTATTAATTAAGTCAATATCAATATTTTTATATAGCTGATTAATATAATCATTTGTAACATCAAAATTTAAAAGCAGTTTGTCGTTTGTTTTTGTTTTTATTTTGATCTTCTTATTTAAGATTTTATTTATGTTACTCTCAACTTCAGCTGTAACTTTCTTTGAAACTGAACCGCCTGTACCGGTTTTGAATTTTATCCCGTTATATTCAGCAGGATTATGGGAAGCGGTGATCATAATTCCACCATAAGCTCTCTTGACAACTGCAGCAAATGAAAGGAACGGAGTTGGAATAATCTTGTTACTTAAAAATACTTTAATACCGTAAGCGGTTAAAACCTCACCCATTCTCCTTGCAAAATTATTTGAAATAAATCTACCATCATAACCTATGACAATTATCTTATTTTTATTTTTTTTCAAAACATAAGCTGCGTAGGCATGTGCAACAAGTTCAACTTTCTCAAAAGTAAAATCTTTTGCAATCACACCACGCCAGCCATCGGTTCCAAATTTAATATCAGTCTTCATGTTTTACTCCAACTATTTTTTTAATTTTTTCTTGAACCATTCCACGGTTAAGTCCAAACCTTCTTTCATTGAAACTTTCGGGTTCCAATTACATTCCCGTAAAATTTTCTCTGAGCTCAAAACACTTCTGAACTGCTCCCCTGATTTTGGCGGACCGTGTCTTTCTTCCTGACCTGCGCCGGTATATTCATTAATATGATTAAATAGAAAATTAACATCTGTTTCGATGCCGGTACCGATATTAAATATATCCGAACCCTCGACATCCATAACTTTTATTACTGCATCAACCACGTCTTTCACATATACATAATCACGGGTTTGTTTACCGTCCCCGTTTACAAGAGCCGGGTCACCATTAATCATCTTAGTTGCAAAAATAGCAATGACTCCAGCTTCACCGTACGGGTCCTGGCGAGGTCCATAAATATTAGCAAATCTAAGTGCGATAGAATCAAGTCCATAGTTTTCCTTGTAATAATATAAATATTTCTCAACTGCAAGTTTAGCAACCCCATAAGGACAAAGAGGATTGAGAGAATGATCTTCTTTTGCGGGAAATTCCTTCTGCTCCCCGTAAACTGTTCCGCCTGAAGAAGCAAAGATAAATTTCTTCAATTTCAAATCCTTTAAGGCTTCAAGAAGATTTAAGCTACCTAATATATTTACTTCAGCATCGAAAGTCGGGCTCTCAACAGATCGTCTCACATTCATTTGAGCAGCTAAATGGAAAAAGTAATCAGGTTCTGCTTTTTGGATTATTCCCTTAACTTTTTCATCTAAAATACTACAGTGATGGAACTTTGCTTTTTTGGGGATATTCTCTTTTTTCCCTGATGATAAATCGTCAATCACAATAACTTCAAATCCCTTTTCAATTAATCTATCGGCAATATGTGACCCGATGAATCCAGCACCGCCGGTAATAATTGCTTTCATAAATTGCTCCTTTTTTTTACTTACTTATATATGTCAATTGCACGATTGGTCAATTGACCAATCGTGCAACTGACTAATTATGCTCTACCAAATATTTTCTCTGTACAACTTTTAAGTTAACAGGAAAATTATATACACAACAAAAGACCCTAGTGCCAGACCTGTAAAGCACTCGTGAAGTTTATGTTTATCAAGCCCGACTCTTGACCAGAATAGAACCGGTACAAGGATCAGGGCAATCAGGAAATAATAATCCAGATATAATCCCAGAAACAGGATATTCAGTACTAAAGTTGTTATGTGCCCGCTAACTTTAATTCTCTTAGAAATAAAGAATCCGATAACATAGCCAAGAAGGCATGTAAAATACATAAATATATACAGATTATTATCGAGAAAAAGTTTCACAATATACAGATCAAGAAGGAATACAGAGATAAAAATTAAAAATAATCTTAGTTTATCTCTTTCATGTCTTTTACTAATATCAAGGTCAGAGATAACACCTGATAATTTCAAAATGTAAAGTGTTGTAAGCGGAATTATTACAACTATCCCTATTAGAATTAAGATCTCCATGAAGAATGCATTCAATGATTCATTCCCGTAATATGCAATTATTCCAGCTCCGGCAATTGTAACTGTAATCGGATGTAAAATTACACTGATTGTTTTTAAAAAGTTCTTCATTGTTTTTAATACGCATTTTTATGAAATAGAAATTCAAATAAAGTTCTGAGAATTATCTTAATATCAAGGAAAAATGACCAATTCTCAACATAATAAAGGTCTGCTTTTGTCCGTTCCTTAATTGAAACATTACCTCGTAATTTATTAACCTGAGACCAGCCGGTGATTCCGCACTTAACTTTATGCCTTGAGTTATACTTTGAAATTTCCTTCTGGAATTTCTCCACAAAAAATGGGCGTTCAGGTCTTGGGCCAACTACACTCATCTCTCCTTTTAAAACATTAAAGAATTGGGGCATCTCATCCAAACTGGTTTTCCTCAGAAA
>DAOVMD010000321.1 GCA_030630935.1 Candidatus Mcinerneyibacteriota bacterium
CAATGAGATTGCCGCAGTCGCTACGCTAGTTCGCAATGACAAAAAAACGTACTATTTAACAATGAGATTGCCGCAGTCGCTACGCTAGTTCGCAATGACAAAAAAACGTACTATTTAACAATGAGATTGCCGCAGTCGCTACGCTCCTTCGCAATGACAAAAAAACGTACTATAAAAGGGAGCTTGCTCCCAGATTGACAAGCTCTGCTCGTTACCGAATGTAATGAGGTAATCCTGTACCCAAAAGGTCGGGACAATAAAAAAAACTTTTTTACGTACGGGAAAGGATGCTATAAGTAATCAGAGGACATACTTTATTGAATAGATAAATAAATTCTGATGGGATATCTTTCTTATCATCCAGGTAATCGAACTGGACGATCCCGATGATTTTATCTCTAAATGCGAGAGGGAAACAAAAACAGGAATATATAGGTACAATAAAGAGATTATCAGATCCTTTGAAACTTTTACTCAGATCAGTGTTTTTTAACCAAACTGAGATTTTTCCTTCAATCAATTTCAGATAAAATTCTTCCACAAAATAAATTTTATCTAATTTTTCGAAATTTTTCTTAACTTTCTGAACCCCATTGATTGGGGAGAAGAAATTCTTTAATGAATTATAACCTGTGAAGTAAACTCTGTCTGCATTTGAAATTTCACAAAGGAACTTTGCCATTTTCAAGATTGCTTCTTTTAGATCTTTAGTAAATGAAAAGATGTTATTAATTTGATTCATTATAAAGAGTTGATTATAATTTCCTTGAACCTGAATATACTTTGATGGATTTAGTTTTTCAAATGGTGGTAATCCCTTATAATTTAAAACCTTAGTAAAATCATTATTAATCTTATCCTGAATCAGGTTTTCCAGTGCTTCCTGTTCTTCAAGAATATCGGGAACTTTATTTAATAATATCATTAGAGATTTTCCTATCTTAAGTGTGTCTTTCATCGAAAGTTTCTTGATCTTAATCTTTAAAGAATTCACATAAGTTCCGTTATGGCTATCGAGGTCAATAAAATAAAATACATCTCCTTTCTTTACGATTTTTGCATGGTATCTTGATGATAACGGATCGGAAATTACGATATCATTTGTATGGTGTCTGCCAAGCGAATATTCTTCCTGAACCAAATCTAAAACCTGACCTGCTTTAATCCCTTCCTGAAATAGTAAGATTGCCATTTTTATTTCTCCAGTTGATATTTTTTTAAAATATTCATAATTTTCTTATCTTTTAGCATTCCTTCCCGAATATTAATTGTTTTAAATTTATAATCTGTATTCTCCCTGTCAATATTGAAACCTACCTGTATGAAACCGATTGATTTTCCATCTTTAAGTGCGGTTACAATTATTGTTTCATTGATCTTCTTGGGTTTAAGAACCGGCAGTATCTGCGGTGCTGAAATAATTAAGTCAATTCCCCTTAACATTCTTGCGAGATTTGAGCTTCCCCTGAAATCCAAGCCTGATAATACAATCACATAATCAGATTTCTTAATCATATCCGGTAAGATCTCCTTTAATGCATACTCCGGTTTTTGATACTCAAATTTATCCTTTGCTCTTTCATAAAATTCACTAACACCTGTAACTGCAATTTTTACTCCTAAAACCTCATAAATTACAAACTTCTTCAGGTTAATGGATTCTTCCTTCAAAGTAATATTGCAGGATAAAAAATCAAATTGCGCTAATTCCTGGATTTTTTTTAATTCAGAAGCATTATAAAATGCAAGGTCAGTTGTTCTGAAATTCATCGCTCTATAGCCCATCTGGTTCATTGATTCAACAATCACTTTACCATTACTTTTCTCAACAAGATAATTTACCCCCCAAAGAGAATAACCATTATCAAGAACTAATAACCCCGGATATTTAACACGCATCAGGTTTATCTGGTGACCTCTTTCTGAAATCCCGCCGAGTGGAACTCTGCACCCGCATGGGTAAATATTCCCATTGGTGCTTGTCGTGAAAACCAGAGGTAGAATCACTGGATGAGGGAGTTTTCTTTCTTTACACCCGGTTAATGTAAAAGAGCTTATTAATAATAGTAAAATAAACACGTATATATTACGTATTATAACATTAGGTTTTAGTACCATTTGAAACAACTTGCTTTTTTTTATTAAGTATGTTATACTACCTATTCAACTTTTAAGTATATCATATAAGAAAAATGATGTCAAGATAAAAAAGAAGATTAAATTCAAGATGAAGAAATTGTTATTCTTAATTGTTTTACTAACTTTCGTTACTTTGGGAGTCTTTTCTACATCCTTCTTTCCTGAACCTGATATTGATAGTGATTCGACTTTCATTGAGAAACCAGATGATTCCACAAATTTGATTACAACTCCCGATACTGAATCATCAACTATCCTTGATAAGGACGATGAACTTTCTCCCCTTCTTGATAATGCGCTTTATGGTAGGGAGCCATTACTTTCTACTACCACTCAACCTGATAAGGGTTTAATTCCAACGATTGATGTTTATAAAGATGCAAAAGTGGATTTAGAAGGGCATAAATCTGTTTCCATGGGTTTTTCCGGAAAGACATATCCGAATGACCCTGAGAAGGAGACTTATTCAGAGATGTTAATTGACCAGGAATTAAAACTTACTTTAAAGGGTTATTATGCCGACCGGCTTACGATAAATATAAATTATGATGATACACAGGAAGAGGTATTTGTTCCTGAACGAGATATTTCAATTATTTATAAGGGTAAGAACGAAGAGTTTGTTCAGGAAGTTGCAGCAGGAAATACAAACCTTATGATTCCCAATACCAGGTTTGTATCATTTAGCCAAACAATGTTTGGAATCCGTGCTCATCTATATCTAGCAAATCCACCCCTGATTCCTGGAGAAATCCATTTTTACCCGATGTTAGGGATTTCAGAGAATAAAACGGCTGAAGCATCTTTTATCGGGAATATTACAGAGAGTAAACTAACCATTTCTGATACGAGTTTCTCAAAGAATAAATATTTTTTCATTTATAAAAGTACTGATACAGGTCTTTTTCCTGAGGGCCAGCGTGTTGTTTCAAGTAAAGTGAAGATTTATCTTGATGATGCCATTAATACAAATAATGATGATAATACTATTACTTGTGGTCCGGGTATATCTCATGAGACTCAGACCTGGCACTTTGACCCGTTATTTGCAGGGGTTGATTTTTTTATTAATACATCGGAAGGGATTATAACATTTGAAAGAACAATTTCCGCAGAAAGTAGGATAATCGCAGTATTTGATCTTGAAGATGTTACAACCAGTGATACGGTTGCATACGGAAATTATTTTACTACCTTTGTAGATCAGGACGGTGACGGTTTAATCTTTGAAGATCCTTCTGCCGGATATGATGATGATGGAGATGGACTGATTGATGAGGACGGGATCTCAGGTCTCCCCGGTGACTTACCCGGGGTTGATGATGATGGAGATGGTCAGATTGACGAGGACCCGGGTAGTGATTGGTTAGATGATAGTGTTGACCAACCTGATGATGACCAGGACGGCTCAATTGATGAAGATACTTTTCAAAATCATTTTCGAATTATAAAAACTCAATATAATAGAGGAATGGGTAATGCCCTTGTTAATTATTATACCTTTGGCACCAGAAATATTATTCAGGAAGGATTTAATGTAAAGATTTATAATGATGATACTAATGATAGTGATAAATATGTATATACTTTTGAATCGGGGAAGAAGATTTCCTACTTGACAATCTTTGCCCTTGATAAAACAGGTAAGGATGGTAAGCCTGATGGTCAAATAGATTATGAGAATGTAGATTTTGATGAGGGAATAATTAAATTTCCGGATGACACACCATTTGATCTTACTGATAACCCTGCATCATACTGGGATGGTATGGACCTTACAGCGTCTGAGATTTCTGAACTTCAAACAGAACTTTCAAACCTCGAGATTTATCCAACCAGCTCAGATTATAACTCGAGTCCCAGTTCAAAGTTCAAGATTGAAGTTAATTACCAGAGTGATGTTAAGATCTTTAACCTTGCTCTCAATCTTGTTGAGGGTTCTGAAGAAGTAAAGATAAATGGAGTTCTCGCAACACGTAATATCGATTATTATATTGATTATGAATTTGGGATTTTAACATTTATTAATGCCGAAAAGATTAAAGGCAATGCCCAGATAGAAATTAAATATGAATTTCAGCCATTCATCGCATTTGACCAGAAATATATTTATGGCGGCCGGCTTGA
>DAOVMD010000361.1 GCA_030630935.1 Candidatus Mcinerneyibacteriota bacterium
TGGTATCGTTAGTTTCTTTTTTATAAAATCATTGATAAAAGAACCGAATGCTTTAGATTTAAATGCCTTATCAGCAAGAGTTCCGACAAAATGAGAATCAATTTCAAGCTCCGTTTTAAAATCCTTTTTTATTTTGGATTTTAAATTCATCAATTTTGATTTTACAATTTCCGCCGTGGCTTTTTTATCAAGGGGTTTAAACTCGACTAACTCATCAAATATCGACATTAAAGATACCAGATTATATGGGAAGGAAGTTTTTTCCTGGTCGAATTCGTCTTCAGATTGAATAAAGCCAACTAATTTTTTAAAGGTTTTTCCAGAGAAAGCACTATACATGAAAACAATTGTGATCGTTGACAGGAAATGTTCCATACCCGACGCATCAACAAACTTTCCTGAGATAAATGCTTGCTTTAAAAAATTAATTATTGAGACATGAGTATTTTCAACATTTTTAAATATCAATAATGAATGTGGATTATCAGCAACTGTTTTTACCAGTAACCCTCTTTCACCATATCCGATATATCCCGGAGGTGAGCCTATCAACTGGGCGATATAATGTTCCTGAGTATATTCACTTAAATCGAAAGTTTTAATTTTTAATTCCGATCCATATAGATACTTTGCTAAACCCTGAGCAAGTTCATACTTTCCCACTCCTGGTGGTCCATAGAATAAAAATATTCCATCCGGGCGTTCGGGATTCGGATCAAGCTCAAGTTTTGTCAGTTTTATAATCCTACTAACTTTTTCAATCGCTTCAGACTGCCCGAATACTTTGGTCTTCAAAAACTTAGGTAACTTAACATAATAATTTCTTAAATCTTTTTCAAGTAATTTCAACGGAAGACCCGTAATCGTAGCAATTGTTTTTCTCACTGTCTTTAGTTCAAGTTTCTTCTTACCTTTTGTAGAAGCTTTTGCACATGATCTATCAAGGAGATCAATTGCTTTGTCGGGAAAAGCTCTTTGAGGAATAAACATCTTTGACATACGGATTATCTCAGGAATAAGTTCCTTGCCTATTTTAAGCTGGTGGAAATCCTCAAACTCAGATTTGATCTTGAAAAGGATTTCCTTCAACATTTCAATTGAAGGTTCATTCAGGAGTAATGCATTAAATCGTCGAGTCAAAGCTTCGTCTTTTTGGAAATGCCTGTAATATTCCTCTGAGGTTGTAGCTCCAATAACAGTAATTTTATTATTCCCCAACGCTGATTTAATCAGGTTTGCAACATCTCCCTTACCCTCCATTCCTCCAGCTGCAAATAAAGTATGTATCTCATCAAAAAATAAGATAACTTTCCCATCTGTTTCGTCAACCGCCTTAATCAAATCACGCATCTGTCTTTCAATATCACCGATGTATTTTACTCCTGATAATAAAAGATTTCTATTTACTTCATAGATAATCTTACCTTTTAATCTCGAAGGAACATTTCCTTTTGCAATCTGTTCTGCAACTGCCTTTACAAGAGCTGTCTTTCCAACTCCCGCACGACCAATAATTAAGGGATTATTTTTTATATATCTGCAGAGAGTCTCGAGAACTGCTTCAATCTCTGCCTCCCTGCCAATAACAGGGAGATGCCCGGGTTGTAAAACTTCCTCAGTTAAATTGGTTCCTAAACGGTCTAATATCAACCGGGCACTACCGGGTAAAGCCGAATCCTTCTTCTTCTGTTCATTGATAGTTTTATTTACTTCGTTAGGCTTACAATATTTTGTATATTTCTTCGCGGCTGTACTATCAATTCTCAATGCTTCAATTAGATGCCGAAGTTCTGCTCGTTTCTTACCTTCAGCCTGGGCAAGATCAATGGCTGAGTTGAGAATTTTCTGAGTCGCTTTTGGTACAGATAAAACTTTATTTTTATTCTTTAACTTCTCAAGTTCCGTTTTTAATTCGCGAAATCCTTTGCGGGTTTCGGGGGAAGAATTCTTCACCTTTTCCAGAATTGCATATATTAAATGAAGGTCAAGTAAAACTCCACCATACTTGATCGCTAAGGTCTTTCCTTCATTGAAAATATTTGAAACATTTTCAGTTAAGGAATTTATAATCTCCTTACGACTTCTAAAAACTTCCATGAAAAACCCTACGGTTTAAATTATTTCTAATTCTCTTTTTTCTGTTGTTCCTCAATAGACATTCGAGTTGTTTTTCCGCCAAAATTCTCAACGATATAATCATCCCACTTATCTGCAACCCAAGAAGCATTATCAACAGCATTATATAATTCGATTTCAGAAAAAGTTTCGCCATAAATATCATAATAGAAAACAACGTTGCCCCAACCGGGTTTTTCCTTGTATTCAATATAACAAAATCCACCATACATAATATTATAATTTTGTTTTACAATCCATTCAAAAAGTTTTGCGTCTGCTTGGGTTTGAAATGTTAAAACTGCTGAAATTGAGATTGTTGAAAACTTCTCTCTGTATGGATGAACATGAACTTTAATATCTGCTGAACCTACATACATTCCAAATCCAACTTCTTCACCGGCTGGATTCTTGAGAACTGCAAAACGCCGCTGTCCATATTCATTAAATAACGCTTCTTTAACTTTGTTAAAGGTTTTCTCCTGACTTTCATTTTGGAAAGGCATAATCTCCTCCTTATTGATTTATTCCCAGTTCTCTTTTTCTTGTTGTGGTGGGTTCTGCTGCTTTTCTTTCTGCATCTGTTCATATGACATTTGATTTGTTAATCCGCCAAAGTGCTCAACGATATAATCATCCCATTTATCTGCAAGCCATGAAGCATTATCAAGAGCATTATATAATTCATCACTGGTTAATGTTTTCCCTAACATATCATAGTATAATACAACATTGCCAATACCAGGTTTCTCTTTATATTCCACGAAACCAAATCCACCAAAGGTAATTTTTGGATTAATTTTAACAATCCAATCTGCTAATTCAGGAGAATAAGGTGTTTGAAATGTTAGAATAGCAAGAAGAGTCACCATTGATTCTGTTTTTCTAAATGAATATGGAAAGATTTGAATATCAGCAGAACCTCTAATCATTCTGAATGATATCTCGACACCATCATTATCCTTCTGGATATTCACATGCTTTTGACCATAATATGTTGTTAGCAAGTCCTTAAGTTTTGTGAATAACTGTTTTTGGTTGTCATTTTGAAAAAACATAGTCGCCTCCATTTTTTAAACTTTTAATAGTTTAACATTTTTTTATACTTTTTTCAAGTCTTTTTAAAGTGAAATTCTCTATTTAGCTCGCTAGTTCAGGACTTCTATTCCCAGACCTCTTCTGGACCGGGGTCTGCTTTCTTCTCTTCCCTATATTGTTTTGATGACATCTCATCTGTTAAACCACCAAAATTTTCAACAATATAGTTATCCCATTTATCGGCTAAGGTGCATGAGTTATCAACAGCACTGCATAATTCATCAGAAGTAATTGTCTTTCCTAACATATCATAATATAAGACAACATTACCAAAACCCGGTTTTTCTTTATACTCAACAAATCCAAAACCGCCAAAAATAATTTTCGGGTTTAATCTCACAATCCAATCAGCTAATTTCGATGAATATGGATTCTGGTAAGTTACAATTGTTAAAAGTGTTACCATCGTATCTGTCTTTCGATATGAATATGGAAAAACCTGAACAGCTGCTGAACCTCTCACTACTTTGAATGAAGCATCTTCTTTGCCTTCTTTATCCTTATTAATTATAAGGTTCCTTTTTCCATAATAATTTGATAATATCTCTTTAAGTTTTGAAAATAATTCACGCTGTGCTTCATTTTGAAAAAACATATCTCTCTCCTTTGTTAA
>DAOVMD010000024.1 GCA_030630935.1 Candidatus Mcinerneyibacteriota bacterium
CAGGTTTTATTTGAATTTCCTGAAGGAAAACAAAATGATATAGATTACACTTATCTTGAAAGCTTTGATAAGAGTTCGGATAGTTTGCCGACCTCGGATTTAAAATTAAATTTAGAGAAATTGATAATTTATTATCCTTTAATTTACAGGAAGCAATATGTTGGAATGCTAATATTTACTGAGCATCTTGACCCAGGTATTTTATTACAGATAAGAATGATAGAAAAGACTTCAACTGATTATCGCAGCCTTATTAAATTTGGAGAAAAGAGTTATTCTTTTGTATTAAATATCGGATTTTTAATTGTTAGTTTAGTTTTATTATTCTTAACTTTTTGGATTGCATTCTATGTTGCCCGCCAGATTACCATTCCGGTTGAAGAGCTTCTTCAGGGCACCCTAAAAGTTTCAAAAGGTGATCTTGATGTGAAGATAGAAGTCGAGACTACCGATGAACTTGGGCTTCTGGTTGACTCGTTCAATAATATGGTAAGAGATATTAAGGAATTGAATATTAAGAATCAGGAACATACGCAGTTTATTTCTTCAATACTACAAAATATTGGGACTGGTGTAATTGCGATCACACCTAACCAAAAAGTTGTTGAGGTAAACGAGTCAGCAAAAGATTTATTAAAAATAAGTTCTGATGAAACCCCTGAGAACCTGAGTGAGTATTTTGAAGCGGAAAGTTTTGGCAGGCTGAATAAATTAGTAGATGAGTGTTTTAAAAATAAAACAGAATGTATACATAAGGAACTTGATATAAAGGTGAAAGGTAAAAACTTGAATCTTCATTTCGCCGTTACCGCAGGAATTGAATCAGTATCTGGTGGAGCAATATTAGTTTTTGATGATATTACACATATTATTCATCTTCAGAAAATTGAGGTTTGGAAGGATGTTGCAACACAGCTTGCTCATGAGATTAAAAACCCTTTAACCCCGATTAAGTTATCAACTCAGCGCGTATTGAAAAAATATAATGAGGGCGCGGACGATTTTGGTGAGATTTTGAACCGTTCATACTCAACAATAATCCAGGAGGTTGATAATATTAAATCTCTTCTTGACCACTTTAATGCATTTGCAAAATTACCACCACCCAGCTTTCAAGACTATAGCCTGAATCAAATAGTCTCTGAAGTCGTTGATCTCTTTCGCAACCTTGAAAACATAAAGTTTATTGAAGAATATGATGAAAATATTCCGAACTTATCATTAGATAAATTTCAGATAAAAAGAGTATTGAAAAATATAATTGATAATTCAATTGAATCATTTTTAAAGAAAGGGAAAATTACAATTTCAACAATGTTTAATAAGTCCGAAAATTCGGCTTTATTGATTATAGTAGATAATGGAAAAGGAATGGAGAAGAATGAGCGTGAGAAAATTTTTCTGCCATATTTTTCTACAAAGGAGATTGGAATGGGGTTAGGAATGGCAATTGTTGAGAAGATCATTTCTGACCATAATGGAGAGATTGAAGTTTTTAGCCAGCCATATAAGGGAACCAAAGTACAAATAAAGTTTTTTTAAAAATTAATGTTTGAGAGAATTTTAGCGTTTCTTTTTAATCGGTACTGCTTTTTTTGCGGTAAGGTGTTGGGGTTAAAAGAAAGCAAATTATGTATAAAGTGTTATAATAAAATTGAAAGTTTTAGAGGTGTAGTTACTTGTAAGAAATGCGGGAGACCGCTACATTCTATGTACCCCTTAAACTTGGATTATACCTGTGGAATCTGTAGAAATAAACGGCTGCCTTACTCGGAACTATATGTATATGGTCCATATGCTGGGAAGTTAAGGGATTTGTTAATTGCATTAAAATTTCGAAATCAGTTTTGGGTTTCACAAGTTATTTCAGACCTGTTAATAAAAGACGAAAGATTTGCAAATTTTATTTCAGGTGCAGATCTTTTGTTGCCGGTTCCTCTTCACTCAAGGCGTCTTGATTCCCGGGGGTTTAATCAAGTTTATTTATTTACTAAAGAGTTTAAGAAAAGGCTTAGTTTAAGTATCCCTATTTCTAAATGGGATGTGCTCCGGGTTAAAGAGACCGAGTTCCAAAAAAGCCTATCTCTCAGGAGAAGAATTTTAAACCTTAGGAAAGCTTTTATGATAAATAATATTTCTGCGATTCAAGGTAAAAAGATAATTCTAATTGATGATATCTTAACTACCGGAGCAACCGTTATGTCTGTTTCCAAATTACTCCGAAAATCGGGGGCAAAAGAGATAAAAGTAGTTATTATAGCGAGATAATTTTTTCTTTATATTCATATAATATATATATTAGAAAATCCTTGACATTATATTATTTTTTATGGTATAATACAACTTAAATTAACGTCAAATCAGGAGGTCTAGATGAAAAAGACTTTTATAGTCATAATTTTATTATTGGTTTTTTGGGGATTTGCTCTAAGTCCTGCCTATAGTGCATATAATGCACCAGAGGAATCTAATTGGGGTTATCTCTGGGCGGAATCAGCAACTTTAGGTTATGAGTGCTTCTCAGGTTATTTCGCACCCAACTATATGGGTGGGTTTTATGTTTATACCTTGGTTGATAATATGATCTGGGATCCCGTTAATGATCACTTGTATATGGGTGCGGTGTGGATAGGAAATGAAGATCTCCTTGACCAAGGAAGTGACTGGGCATTTACCAATGCCAATTCTTTTGAAATGCAATATGTTCCTTGGGATGAAATGGAATGGGGTTCTCCGGTTATTGCTGTGGGGGGATACGATACATTTCTAAAAACACGCGGCATGAATACTGACCTTACAATAGATATGAGAACCTTTTCAGATTACAATGATTCCTTTTTCATCCAGGTTTATATCATTCGAAATGATACAGAAACAGATTATAAAGGATTATATTTTGCTGAAGCTGTTGACTTTGATATAAATATGCAATATTCTCCGGAACAGAATCTTGGAATTGCTCAAACTTACATTTCTGATGCAGCTTCAGGTTATAAGGAGAAGGATGATTTTGCCGGTTATAATTCTACTTATCAAGTTGGGTTTATGTATGATAATGACCTTGGTACACCAAAGTATTTTGGAGTAAAATGTTTAACGGATGAACTTGCTTCGTTTAACATCATTAAAGTTGAGCCGGCATACTTTTCCACATCATATTTAGGCGGGTCCTATAGCGGTGACGATAAAGGCGTTTATGATATAGAGCCTTATTATTCTTTTGGCTGGCCTCTTATTTGCTGTTCCAACCCTATGCAGATTTATAATGCAGATTGTTATGACTATATGGCAAACAAAGAGTTTGATACTTCTCCGCCCAATGCGGGAGATTACCAAGTTGTTCCAGCTGTTGGTCCGTTTGACCTTGCTCCAGGAGAATATAAAATAATTGCATTTGCGATTGGTGGTAACGAAGCTTCCGAAGCTGATTTAATGGATCAATTTAAAAATGCTTCTGTATATTATAATGTCAATGTTGACGGGCAATTAGATGATGCTATTCCAGAGGCCGCTCCAGTTGAGGAGGCTGCTCCTTATGAAAAATATAATACTACTACATCTCAAACAGAAGCAGTCTTCAACTGGGTGTTAGATTCAAATATTACCGCATATTATACTGATAACTCTGGCTATAATGTTTACTATACAATTGATTGGGATATTTTTGTTTTTATATGGACCGGCAATACACCGATTGAGCTACATAGTTATCTTTCAAATACACTCTATAAACCCGTTTCTGCAACCTTTGAAGGTTTCCCTATGGTTGAAGGAACCGATTATACTGCTGGAGATTCTGTTCAGCTTTGGGTTACATCAGTTGGTCCTAATTGGGATAATGATACCTTTGTTAATCAGAGTAAAGAGTTAATTATGAATCTAGATACTACACCGCTTACTCCAACATTAACGTTGGACTTACTTCCTGATTCATCGGATGGTTCAGATATTCTTTTAACCTGGTCAGAAGCAGATACAAAAGACCAGGATATTAAACAGTATAATATCTATAGAAGTTCCCCGGGGGGCGGGACAACTTGTCCTTTTGAAGTTGCGACAATTTTAACTTCTACAAGAATAATTGATATATATGGCCCTGCCGGTTTAGACGGAGGAGCAACTCCATTATTAATTTTAAGTGACGGTTCAACATATAGACCAAACACATATCTTCCCGGCTACGACACAACTCCGGATTCTGACGCGGATCCAATTTTGAATTTCGGCACAGAACACTTCCTCTTATGCGGGCTTGAGACAGGAACAACTTATATGTTTCAGGTTACTCTAACAGATTTCACAGATTTAACTGCAAAATCTGATACTGTTACAACTGTAATGATGCCGGGGTCACCATTGAATTTAACTGCAACAATGGGACACCATATCGTTAAATTACGCTGGGAATTATCTTCTGACCCGAATGTCTTTAAGTATAATGTCTATAGAGCAAAAATTGCAACGGGGGCAGATGTGCCAGAAACTGATGATTATAAATTAATCGGTGCAACCCTTGCTTCCAGTTTAAAACCCTGGAAATATAACGACAAAGATATTGAAGATTATCAGTTGTATTACTATTACGTTAAAGCCGTTGATAGAATCGTAAACTTAAATAGCTATATTTCAAATGTTGTTAGTGTTGAAACATCTTTCAGAACTTCAAAAGACCTTGAAGGAGTAGTAACCGTTCCGAATCCATATAAGAAAGGAATTTCAAAAGTAAACTTTATCGCTTTTGCAAGATTAACTAAAGAAGCAGAGATAAATATATATACCCTTTCAGGAACACTCGTTAGAACTTTAACACACTCACCAGCAGACCTTGACCTTCTCGGTCCAGGTATTAAAAAGTGGGACTTAAAAAATGAAGACGGTGAAGAAGTTGCTTCCGGCCTTTATATTTGGGTTGTAACTAATCCAGCCGGCGATAAGAAAATTGGTAGATTAGTAATAATCAGATAAATATATAGGAGGAATTTTGATGAAACGTTTATTTATTATTATACTAAGCATAATTTTAGTTTCACTTGCAATTCCGGTATTTGCAACAAGTACAGGTGGAACTTCTGCACAATTCTTAAAGATCCCGATTGGCCCAAGACCAGAATCTATGGGGGGGGCTTTTACAGGTTTAGCCGATGACGGTTCCGCTCTCTTCTGGAATCCTGCCGGGACCGGGCAATTTGAAAAAGCCCACATGATAGCCGGATATATCGGGTATGTTGCAAAAATTAAATATGAATATTTTGCAGCTGGTTTTCCCATAGGTGATTACTACAGATTGGGGATAGGGCTTGGAGCCCTGAATTCTCCTCCAATGCTTGTCACTACTTTTGAGACATTAGATATTGATGGAAATATAATCAATAATATCTATGGAACTGCAGGTGATGAATTTAATGCAAGTAGTAACTTATTTATTCTTAATCTCTCAAGAAAATTCAGGTATGGAGATAGAGACCTATTCTATGTAGGTGGAAACCTTAAATATGTCAGAGAATCTCTCGCGGATTATAAAGCATTTACGCTTGCATACGATCTCGGCATATTATTTAAAGTAACCGAATCATTCAGGCTGGGCTTAAGTCTTCAGAACTTAGGCGGCGAACTTAAGTTTATCTCTGAAAAAGAACAGCTTCCACAAGCATTCAGGTTTGGCCTATCTTATTTCTTTGTAAACAATGAGCTCAATAGATTGGTTGCAGCATCTGATATCGTTAAGTATATTGATGAAGATATTAAAGTTGGCATTGGTGGTGAATATACCTTCAGAGATTTATTTGTCTTAAGACTCGGATATAACAATGCGGATCTCGGCTCAATGACAGCTGGTCTTGGAGTAATTATAAAGTTTATAAAAACACGAAGAGTAAAGGGCGTAGTGAAAAGGACTGAGATGGTTAGAGTTGGAATCAACTATGCATTTGTTGATTATGGTGACTTTGGACAGACCCATAGGTATTCAGTTGGCTTCAGGTTTTAAGTAGTATAAATTGAAATAAAATAAATAAAAGCGTCTTTTATTTTAAAAGGCGCTTTTTTAATCAATAACGGAGGAGATTCTAATGGCAATTAAAATTGGGATAAATGGTTTTGGCCGAATAGGCAGATTAGTTTTTAAAAGATTAATGCTTGAAAAGAAATTTAAGGAAGATTTCGATATTGTAGGAATCAATGATTTAATACCGACTAAGCTTTTGGCACATCTTTTACAGTATGATTCTGTACACGGCAAATTCCCGATGGAAGTTTCTTATACGGAAGGTTCAATTATAGTTGGTGGTGAAGAGACTAAAGTTTTTTCTGAGAAAGACCCTTCAAATTTGAAATGGGGTGACCTTGGTGCAGAAATCATATTAGAATCAACCGGATTCTTCAGAACTCACGAGGCAGCATCACTTCATTTGAAAGGTGGAGCAAAAAAGGTAATTATTTCAGCTCCTGCAAAAGGAGACAAAGGTGCAGACAGTACAATTGTTATGGGTGTTAATGAAGATACATATATTCCGGAAAAGCATTATATCTTATCCAATGCTTCGTGTACTACCAATTGCCTTGCTCCAGTAGTAAAAGTCCTGAATGACAACTTTAAAATTAAAAAGGGCTTAATGACTACTATTCATGCTTATACAAATGACCAGCAGGTTCTTGATGGTCCTCATAAAGACTTTAGAAGAGCCAGGGCAGCAGGACTTTCAATGATACCTACAACAACCGGAGCCGCAAAGGCAGTAGGGCTTGTTCTTCCGGAACTGAACGGTTTACTCGACGGTTTTGCAATAAGGGTTCCAACACCGGATGTATCAGTAGTCGATTTAGTTGTGACAGTAGAGAAAAACACAACTGTCCAGGAAGTAAATGATGCAATGAAGAAAGCCGCAGCAGATGGCCCAATGAAAGGATACCTTGTTTATACAGAAGTTCCATGTGTCACAGTTGATTATACTGGTGACCCTGCATCAAGTATCTTCGACGCTTTAAGTACGAAAGTCATAGATGGAAATATGATTAAAGTCCTTTCGTTCTATGATAATGAATGGGGTTATGCTTGCAGGTGTGTTGATCTTATGAAATATATTAGTGAAAAGAAATAGGTTTCCAATGTCGATTAAAATTGTTGATGACTTTAATTTTAAAGGTAAGCGCGTTTTATTAAGAGTGGATTTTAATGTCCCAATTTCTAAGAATCGTGTTACTGATGACACCAGAATAAAAAGAGCTCTAAAAACAATTAGAAAAATAATTGATGCAGGCGGTCGATTAGTTGTGATGTCTCACCTTGGAAGACCAAAAGGAAATATAGTTAAAGAATATATGATGGATCCTGTAGGTGAAAGATTATCCACGCTATTAAAACATCCTGTTAAGAAATTAACCGATTCGATTGGTGGTGAGGTGGAGAAAGCTGTTGCAGCTATGAAAGACAGAGATGTTATTCTCTTGGAAAACCTTAGGTTTCATCCCGGTGAAAAGGCAAATGACGAAGGCTTTGCAAAGGATTTAGCTAAGTTAGGAGATATATATATTAATGATGCGTTTGGTACAACTCATAGAGCACATGCTTCTATCTCAGGAATATGCAAATTTATTGAGAATAAGGGTATGGGATATCTGATTCAGAAAGAACTGGAAAACCTTTCAAAGGCAATTAGTAACCCATCTCTACCATTCCTCGCAATTTTAGGCGGAGCAAAAGTTTCAGGGAAGATTGACTTAATAAACAACATTAGTAATAAAGTTGACCAGATACTTATAGGCGGCGGAATGATGTTCACGTTTTTAAAAGCAAATGGATATGAGATTGGAAACTCACTTCTTGAAGAAGATAAACTTGACCTTGCCAAAAAATTACTTGATGAAATCGGGAATAAACTTGTCATCCCGACTGATGTTAAAATTGTAGATAGTATTGATAACCCGGACTCCTTAAGGATTGTAAAAATTGAAGATATGCTCTCTGATGTGATTGGAATTGATATCGGTTCTGAAACTATTAAGGCTTTCGAAAGCAAAATCTTAAAAGCAAAAACCGTTCTATTCAATGGCCCAATGGGAATTTTTGAAAAGAGTTCTTATGCCGAAGGTACGATAAAAATTCTGGAAGCCATCGCCAGAGCAAAATGCGTCAGTATAATTGGTGGTGGTGATTCAGCCGCTGCAGCAAATAAATTCGGATTTGAAAACGTATTTACACATATCTCTACTGGAGGTGGTGCTTCACTTGAGTTCTTATCAGGAAAACCATTGCCGGGAATTGAAAGTTTGAAAAGCGAGGATTAATATGAGAAGGAAAATAATCGCAGGTAATTGGAAAATGCATCTTTTAACTGATTCGGCAATTGATTTAGCAAAATCCCTTGCCGAAAGTATAAAAGATGTTGATGATGTTGATATCGCAATATTTCCTCCTGCTCCATATTTGATTCTTATGAAGGAAGTTCTGAAGGATTCAAATATTAAATACGGTGCTCAAAATATGCACTTTGCAGAGAAAGGTGCATATACCGGGGAGTTGTCCCCAGGCATGCTGAAGGATATTGGTTGTAAGCTGATTTTAGTCGGTCATTCTGAAAGAAGAAAAATTTTCAAAGAATCAAATGAATTGATTAATAGTAAGTTAATCGCAGCAATTAATAATCACTTGACCCCGTATCTTTGTATCGGGGAAACTCTCGAAGAACGTGAGAGCGGAAAATTATTCGAGGTGATCGAAGAACAATTAACAATTGGATTAAAAAGTATTTCTGAAGATGACTTTAACAAAATTGTTATTGCTTATGAACCTGTCTGGGCTATTGGAACTGGGAAAACCGCAACCCCGGAGATTGCTCAGGAAATGCATCTATTTATTCGGAATTGGATTAAGAAAAATTACTCTGAAAATACTTCAGAGAAAATGAGGATCCTCTACGGAGGAAGTATGAAACCAGAAAATGTTAAAAGCTTAGTTTCACAACCTGATATAGACGGCGGTTTGGTCGGTGGGGCGTCTTTAAAAAGCGAATCATTTTCACAAATTATAAGATTTTCTAGATAGAAAGAGGTGTTCTAATGTTATTTAATGTCTTACTAATTCTCCACATCATTGTCTGCCTTGCGTTAGTTGCAATAATACTCGCTCAGTCAGGTAAAGCTGGAAATATTTCAAGTATGTTCGGTGGTGGAGGAGGAGAATCATTCTTAGGAGCTACCGGCGCAAGTAAACTACTTGCTAAAATTACAACCGGTCTCGCAATTACATTTATGGTGTTATGTTTTACGTTGGCAATATTCTCCTCGAAACAATATATGAAATCAGATGTTTCAGGGACTAAAGTTGTTGAAAAAGAAATCCCAGCTCCTGGACCAACACCTGTTCAGCCCGAAGAAACAACTACTCCAGTTCCTACACCAGAGAAAAAGGATAAGCCTGCAGAAACTCCAAAAACAGAATAAAATGATAAGGAACCTGAGAATAAAGGTTCAGAAGAAAATAATTAGTGTAGTAAATTCGTAATTATTATAAATTATTTTACACCCCCGTGCCGGGGTGGTGGAACTGGTAGACACGCTAGGTTGAGGGCCTAGTGGGCTTTTAGCCTGTACGGGTTCAACTCCCGTCCCCGGCACCACTTGTTTGCTCCCAGAAACAACAGTATCAAGACCTAGATGCTAGAGCTAGACAGTATTAAATGCTTACAATACTTGGTCTCGGTCTAGATCTAGATCTAAAAATTTTAAAAAAGTAAAAAGTAAAGGGACGGCACCAATTGTTTGCTCCCGCATCGCAGCGAAGCAAGATCTAGCTTGTGTCTTAACTTCAGTTCGAGTAATCCCCCAAACCACGTAGGACTTTGGGCTTAAGAGTTTGAGTTCTTTAGCCCTGAACCCGATTTTTGTGAGTGGTTCATGGGTGCTCCCCTAAAGATTTCCTAAAGAAAATCTCAGTTCGAGTAAGAAGTAAGAGTTAGCTCCCCTAACCGGGGAGTGTCTTATCAAAAACGTCTCTTACACATACTCTTACTCTTACTGAAAATATTTATTATTTTTACTACTTCTCACTTCTCACTACTCATTATTAAATTTTTACTATTCTTACGGGGAGTGTCTTACAAATAATGTCTCTTACTCATACCCTTACTCTTACTGAAAAATAAGAAAAACTCTTTCTGTTAAACGATTATCTATAAAACGACCGCTCTCAACTCTCTAATATCTATTCTCAAATTATAACGTATTACGATACAAATCCTTATTTTTTATCTTAAAACTATTGTTAATATTTTAAATTCCTGTTTTTTTTCTTGATTTATTTTGTGAGATATGCTATAATAATATCGTATTACGAACTAAAAATGAGGAAAAACATTATGAATCCATATTTAAAGAAGTTGAAAAGGGGGAAGGATTTTAAGATGCTAGAGAAGTTGAATTCCTTGGTTCCTGATTTAAAAGAGCTTTTAGAGATGCTTTTAGTAATTGAGAGTGAAGAGCGTTTAACCCCTGTGAAGTTTCGTGCGGCGGGAATATTAGCGAAATCAGGAATGATAAGCGGTCAAGAGTTCAAGGATGAGATAGGTTTAGCTCAGAGTACGTCATCAGAATTATTGAGTCGAATGATAGTTGACGGTACTGTTATCAAGGTCTTGGATAAGTTGGATGGGAGAAAGGCCGTGTTTTTATTATCAGAAGAAGGTGAGGATATATATTTTCGTATTTCAGCTATGCGTATGAAGAGGATGAAACTTATACTTGGTTATTTAAATGATTCAGAGAAGAAGAAGCTTTTATCTTCAATCACGGAGATCTCGACTCTTTTTAAAAAACTTGAAGAGTAGGTATGGACAAGCGAATCAAGGTAACCGTTACAGGATCAATTTTAAATATTTTTTTATCAGCAATAAAGCTTACTGCGGGATTTCTTGGAAATAGTTACGGTTTAATTGCGGACGGGATTCATTCCCTCTCTGATTTAGTTACCGATATTCTGGTTGTTTTTGGTATTTTAATTGGGAAAAAACCTCCTGACGAAGGTCATCATTATGGACACAAGAAACTTGAGAATATTGCTGAAGTTTTAATGGGGTTAATTTTAATAATTTTATCAATTAAACTTTCCGTCTCATCTTTTAAGATACTCCTAAGCGGGAAGGTTTACACGCCTGCTTTTTACACAATTTTCATTGCAATTATTTCAGTCATAATAAAAGAATATTTATATCGTGTTACTAATAAAATTGCAAAAGAATGCAATTCAGATGTTCTTTTAGGAAACGCCTGGCATCATAGGAGTGATGCATTAACATCCGTTATTATTGTTTTTAGTTTAGGGATTGGAATTTATTTCCCAAAGTTTTATTTTATAGATGCGATAATAAGCATAATGATTTCTATTATAATAATGTATTTAGGGATAAAGATAACGATGAGGTCGCTTAATAAACTTTCTGATGCTGCACCACCTGAAGGTTATAGGAATAATGTCGAGCAAGAGATTGAATTAATCGAGGGTGTTGGGAATGTACACGGTCTCCGGATGAGGTTTTTAGGGAGTCAGATTTATATTGAATGCCATGTGGAGGTAGATCCTGATATTTCAGTTAGCTTAGGGCATGATATTGCAACAGAGATTAAGGACCATCTTATGGTCTGGGATAAAAACATTGTTGAGGTAATGGTTCATATTGAACCGCTTGGCGATCATCTAAAAATACATAACTCAGATTTTAAATAAATTCTCTTGACTTCCCTTCTTATATTTATATTCACCTGTTTTTAAATCAACCCAGACATCAGGGATGTTTTTTGTTTTTTCAAAGTGATCATAACCAGTTTTTAAATTAAGCCAAAACTTAATTAATTCAGGATGGCCTTCCCCTATCTTCTTCAATTTTCCAATATTGATTTTTGTATATTTACATGGGAAGATATCTACCCGCGTTCCCCCAACATATTCCGGGTTAGTTAAAACAAAGACTTCTTCAATCATTTTATCTCCAATTGGAATACAGCCTATTGTTACAAAACTTCCATGAATGAAAATCTGATTTCCCAATGGTTTCGCAAGTTTATCATACCAAATTGAGGGAGCTCCGGAGATACATTCATTTCTAATTATCTTAATGTTTTTACTCCACCAATTTAATATGTTCTCCTTTCCCTTCTTATTGATTCTCTTTATATTATAACCACGTACCGCATCTGCAGGGTTGGGATATCCAAGTGCCAATGAAAGATGAAAGCTGCTCCATGGATTATGGTAGAGAACATGGTAATAACCTTCCGGAACTTTTGAGTCTCCTATCCGGTCCTTTGGACCAATCTCTCCCTCTGAAATCTCCCGTTTAATAGGAATCGAAAGAATGTTTTTTATAAGATCTTTCTTAGTGGTATCAATATCATTATAGGGAAGATTATGTGCTTTATAGGTTTTTATCAAGATGAACTCTTTTGAGTCCTTATTTTTACCCCAGACTTCTAATTCTGATTCATGTTTGAAAATTCTAATATAAAGATCTGAAAGTGGATATGTTAAATTCCTTTTTAAAAGCATCTTCTCTAAATTAGGTTTGATCGCTTTTTCATAACTATAAATCTTCGTCATAACTGCTTTGGTTTCTTTTGCTTCAATTGATAATGAAACTAATAACAGTGTTAAGAGAAAAATTAAACCGGAAACTTTCTTCATCATAATTTTATCTTCCTTTTAGGATTATATTAACATAAATTGTTATAAAAATCCATAATATTTTCAATATTTTTTTTAATTTCAGATACATAAGAATTTTAATAAACCTTTTTTATGCTTGTTGTACCAATTACTTGTTATTGTAAACAGGATTTTTTAAACAATTATTATTCGTTTCAGTTGCACGATTTGTCAATTGACAAATCGTGCAACTGAAAAAAATATTTCTAAATAATAAATTATATGCGCAGTTATATAGATCTCAGATGCGTCACAAACATTGTTTTGTGTACAATTCTTTTGTATTTGTTTGCAAAGTATCAGAGTTGTTTGAAGATCACACATTTGAATATGTTTTCAACACTTCAGTTCTTCAACTTTTTAAAAATTGAACATTTTAAATTGTATTTTTTTCTTGACTTTAATTTTATATTGTGATATAATTTAATTCCATTTTGAGGAGAAAAATGCAAGATAATAAAGATAAAAAAGACTTTTCAAAACAATGTTATAAAAACGAACAAGAACAGAAGGTTTTAAGAAAGGGGTTAAGGGATTACAGAAAAGCTAATCCCAATTTCGCAAAGGGCTTTATTGAACTATGGCGAAAAAGTAAAGAGGGGACGAGTATTCCAAAAGTTTATAAGGAATTGATGGAACTTTCAATAACAATTGTACAACGCTGCAGGCCATGCATTTTTTTACATACTCGCTTGTGTCTCGAAGCAGGTGCAACCATTGAACAACTTTTAGAAGCAACTCAAGTCGGTGTTGTAATGGGCGGTGGTCCCTCTTATCAATATTTAGGTTATGTGATGGAAGCAATTGAAGTCTATAAGAATAAAATTGAAAAGAAGAGAGGGGAATAATGCATCTTTCAAAACGAGATTGTTTGAAAATTTCGAAATTTTCAAAAACTTTCGCAAATCCTTTGAGAGTTCAATTAATGTGTTCTCTCAAAATAGGACCGAAGAATGTTTCGACTTTATGTGATGAGCTATTATCAAAAGAATCGAACATCTCTCAGCAACTGCGATATCTTTGGCAGGTTGGATATATTGCAAAAAAGAAGAAGGGACGAGAAACGTTTTATTCGCTTAAAAACATTGAAGTGATAAAACTCTTACAAAAATTAAAAGAGCTGGCTAAGTAAAATCAGCTCCAAAAATAAATTTAATTCAGGAGGTTAATTATGGCAGAGCTACAAGGGTATTTAGTACCGGATGAACTTTATTACCATAAAGAACATATGTGGGTTCGTATCGAAGGAGATACTGCAACAGTAGGAATTACAGACTTCTCTCAAAAATTAGCCGGGGAAATTTCTTTTATTGAATTACCCAGTGAAGGTGATGAAGTTGCAAAAGAACAGATTATCGGAACTATTGAGACTGGAAAATGGATGGGTAAAATATATGCACCAATCTCAGGTGAAATTACAGAAATCAATGAAGACGTTGATGATGAACCCGAAAAAGTCAATGAGTCTCCATATGAAGCTGGCTGGTTATTTAAAATGAATGTATCAGATTCTTCTGAATTAGATTCTTTAATGAAAGGTGAAGCGGTACTTGATTGGCTAAAAGGCGAGATTGAGAAACACGCCAAGTAACATCGGGGATTGATTCCTCTCACTTCCAAATAATTATTTATCCGACATAACATATTGAAACATTATGTTCTTCTCCATTTTAGTTGATTGAAATTCCCAGGAAAGCCTGCTTAGCCCTTAATATATAGGACTCTTTATTTTTGTTCGAATACATATTCCTTTTTCATTAACTTTTGAAAGTTCTTTATTTTGGATTTTTGCTTGTAATTTTCATTTTTCTTCATGATTTAAATATTCTTTCTCTTTTTTTATTGTTTTCATACTAGCCCTAAACGGCTAGTGTTATGTATTGTAATTACCTTGACAGCGGATTGTATCGTAAATAGATTGACGTTATGTTTTACTTCTATTATAATAGGCAAAATTAAAAATGAGACGAAGATGAGAAAGGCAGTGGAAATAAACTTTTGAATAA
>DAOVMD010000100.1 GCA_030630935.1 Candidatus Mcinerneyibacteriota bacterium
AAATGCTGTATACTTTATCTCCCATACTCCCTTCAATAACAAGCCTGTTGATATCATATACATTGTCTGTTTTATAAGTAAACTTTTCAACTACCTCTTTACCTTCTGCATCTTTTCTTTCTTCCTCAACTGTCATCACGCCATCCTTATGAAAACAAATAGTTGATTTCTGAGACTCATCCGCTGAAACATCAGTATCACCTGTTTTTATTACTTTCCAGTTTCCTACAAGCGATGGACCCTTACCCGCGGTACCACCACAGGATGAGAATAGAAAAATAAGGCAGAAAAATAACCCGGTAACTATTAAACGTCTCTTCTTCATTAAAACTCCATTGCTACGAATTGAATATTCCAAAGACTGCTTGACCCAATGAAATACCACCATCATTACATGGCACATTATCATGTATTATAACATTAAAATTACAAGATTTCAACTTAATAATTAATTTTTTTAAAAAAATCATATTCTGAAATACTCCACCTGAAAGAGCAACTTGGTTAATATTTGAATAATTCCTTGCTTCTAAAATACCCTTTGCAAAAATCTCAACTATAGTATTATGGAATTTTGATGAGATTCTATTCTTACTCATTCCATTAAGAAGATCATTAACAACACCAATTATAATCTGCTCAATTAATAATAACTGAGTCCCCACATCCTTTTTTAAATCAAAAGGATACTGCCCGGTATCATCCTCATCTGCAATCATTTCAAGTTCAATCGCGGCTTGACCTTCATAATTGATTTTTCGTTTCACCCCGATTATTGATGAGACTCCGTCAAATAACCTGCCAAGACTCGAGGTCTTAACCGTATTTAATTCCTTGCTTATCATGTTCTTTATAATTTTAAATTCACTTTTTAAGTCAGGGAAAAGTTTTGTAAGGATCACATCATCTGAAATTCCCGACTTCAATAAAAGTGAAATCGCAGTCTTGTACGGATTAATAATCGCAGAATCTCCTCCGGGTAAATCAAAATAATCAATATGCCCAAATCTCTCAAAACCATTATAATCGGCAATTAAAATCTCCCCACCCCAGATATTCCCATCATCTCCATAACCCGTACCGTCACATGCAACTCCGATAACCTTTTCATTGGAAAGTTTATTATCTGCCATGCAGGAAAGAACATGAGCATAATGATGCTGAACTGCGAGCTTATTTTTTATAGGGGAGTCCAATGCATATTGTGTTGAAAGATACTCAGGATGCAGATCCGAAACTATTAATTCAGGGGTAATTGAAAATAATCTCTTGAAATGTTCTATCCCGTCTTCAAATGATTTATAAGTCTCGAGATTCTCAAGGTCTCCAATATGATGTGAAATAAAAGCGTAATTATTCAGGGTTAAACAAAAGGTGTTTTTTAACATTCCTCCACAACCCAGAACCGAAATATCCGATTGCCCTGGTAAAATAATTGGAAATGGAACATAACCCCTTGCCCGGCGAAGCGGATATTCTTTCCCATTAAAAATACGTGAAACCGAATCATCACAACGCATAAAAATCTCCCGATTATGAAGAAGAAAATAATCCGCAATATCTTTTAACCGGTGTTTGGCTTCATTATCTAAAAAGGAAATCGGCTCATCAGAAATATTTCCGCTTGTCATTACAAGGGGACCATTGAACTCTGTAAGAAGAATATAGTGAAGCGGTGTATAGGGAAGCATTACACCTAAATATTTCTGCTTGGGAGCAACGGTCTCAGGTAATTTCGTACCGGGTTTTTTCTTCAAAAGAACAATCGGTCGAACATTTCCAGTCAACAAATTCTCTTCTTCCCGGTTAACTTCACAGAATTCTTTTACCCGGGTAATAGAAGGAAACATAACTGCAAAAGGCTTTTCTTCCCGATACTTTCTGCTGCGAAGTTTACTAACCGCAGCATCACACAATGCATCACACGCAAGATGATATCCGCCTAACCCCTTGATCGCAATTACCTTTTCTGATTGCAATAACTGAATCGTTTCATTTATAATATTATCTGTGTGCTTTTCAGTTCCATCTGAACTTAACAAAGTTAATCCCGGACCACAATCAAAACAAGCATCTGGCTGGGCATGAAATCGTCTGTCACCCGGATCTTCATATTCTGCTTGACAAATATTACACATCTTGAAGGGAAGCATCGTCGTGTTTCCACGGTCATAAGGGATATCTTTTATTATTGTAAATCTAGGACCGCAGTTTGTACAATTAATAAAAGGATAAAAATATCTTCTGTCTTGTTTATTAAATAACTCAGCTCGGCAGTCATTACAGATCGCAAGATCAGGCGAGATTAAAACAAATTGACCAGGTTCTCTTTTTGAATGCTTAATTATAAAACCCTCTTCATTCTTAATTATGGAAATATCGATATTGTCTAATGTTTCAATTACTGAAATTGATGGCTTTTTTATTCTGAGATCTTTTCTGAATTTTTCCAGGTCAGCAACTGAACCTTGAACTTCAACCTCAACTCCACTCGAATCATTAAAAACCCAACCGGTAAAAGCAAATGACTTCGCAAGGTTATATATGAATGGCCGAAAACCTACGCCCTGGACTATGCCGGTAATTCGAATTCTATTTCGCTTCACACTGCTCCTGCTGTTTATGAACAACAATTATAACATATAAAAATTACCTAGTCAAGAAAAGAATACTACTCAAGCAACTCTGTTGCTTGAGTAGAGAGCAGAGAACAGAGAACAGAAAACAGTCGTTCTATAGAAAGGAGTAGGGGTTAACGGCGTTAACCCTGACCGAGTTTTATAATCCTCCCGATTGAATTTAAAAAAGGAACAATGGATCCCCCGCCCGCCTTTCTATTTTTTTCTTTGTTTTTTAGTTCTCGTCCGTTCTCATCAGTTCTCTGTTAAAATAAAAAAGTTTGAGCGAAGCGAGTTATATTTAATTTTCTCTTTTTTTATTTTGTTTTTCCTTCATGTTCGGAATTTACCCCGAATTTACTTCGGGGTGGTTAAAAATGCATTCAATCGAACCCTTAAGCATCACTCTACCTAAACAAATGCTTTGTATTCTCTAAAGCAAAAACATTATTCATTGTTCATTGTTCATTCTTAATTCTTACTTATTTAATATGTACTTCTGGAATTCCCGATAAAGAATGTTCTCCTCGCGCCTGATCAGAACACCCATATCTGCAAGTATCCGACCAAATGCTTCCGCAAAATCTAATGAATAATCTCCGCATTTATTATTGTTAAAAAAACTGAGGATATCTTTTTTCATGTCTTGCATTTGGGGTACAAAAACCTCAAGTGTAAGCTTAATGTTATCATTATTCTTTGAAGCTTCTTTTAAAATAGTATATACCTTCTCTTCTTTTTCCATGTGATCTAAAAATAAGTCCTTAAAAGAAAAAAGTAAGGTTTGACCTTCTTCTGTTGTCACCCCAAGCTTCATTGTCTTCTTTAATATACCAAGCATCTCCTTGTGTTCTCTCTTAAGCTCATCAATTAAACCTTCCAAAAATCAATCCTTTCCAGGGGATATTATATTTTTATCCCTCTAGAAGATTATTATACCCTATTTTATGCAAAAAGTCAAGTTTCAGAGTAGGGGCACGGTATGCCGTGCCCTTACAATCTTTTTGCTTTATTATATCGTGTTACGATAATTCATATAAACAGATCCGGTCGAAAGCTTTGCTCTTATAAAAACATACTCGCTTCTAATCCCAAAATCCTAAATATTCACTATAGAAACCCAAATAAACAATCGCAATACGATAAGTAATTCAATAAGAGATTTTAAGTTAATTTAAGGTGGTGAATAAATGGTCTGGATATTCTTAATTTGCTTTTTGTTGATTCCACTGAAGTTGATAAAGTTTCCAATAAATGCCTTTCTTTGATAGCAGGTGCTGGTGATTACCTTTCTCGATAATTTTTCCTTTATGTAAAACTATTATTCTATCAACGTTCTGGATAGTTGAAAGTCTGTGAGCAATTATTAATGAAGTCCGTTCCTGAGTAAGTTTTTCCAGGGCATCCTGAATCAAGTATTCCGTTTCTGAATCGATATTAGAAGTTGCTTCGTCGAGGATCAAGATATTCGGGGAGTACGCAAGGGCACGTGCGAACGATATCAGTTGTTTCTGTCCTGTCGACATATTGGCCCCACCCTCTTTAATTATTTCATTGATCCCATTTTTAAATTTACTAATAAACTTACTTACATTTGTAATTTCTGCGGCTTTTGTTACATCTGCATCTGATATTTTTTTATTCCACAATTTAATATTATCTTTAATTGTCCCTGAAAAGAGGAAAACATCCTGTAAGACAATCGCTATAGTCTTTCGTAATTCAGTTTTTGAAATTTGTTTTATATCCTTTCCATCCAGGAGAATCGTACCTTTCTGAATATCAAAGAACCTATCAATTAACATCGCAATCGTAGTTTTACCTGACCCGGTCGCGCCGACTAATGCAATTTTTTCTCCGGGATTTACAATAAATGAGACATCTTTTAACACCCACTGATCCTCATTATATGCAAACCATACATTTTTGAATTCAATTTTTCCTAATACATTTTCCAATTTCTCAGGCAACTCTGTCTCCACAATTTTATCATCCATATCCAATAATTTAAAAATCCTTTCTGATGATGCCATAGAATTCTGTAATATATTATACTTTTGGCTCAGGTCTCTAATTGGTCTAAAGAATCTTTGGACATAAGACGTAAAAGCAATCAATGTCCCAAGGGTAAGAACATCTTTAAAATGCTGAATTCCCCCAAACCAAAGAACAAGTCCTAGTGCAAATGCGCTTAATGCATTAACAAACGGGAAGAAAACTGAATATACTTTTACAGATTTCATACTTTTCTCAAAGTACTGGTCTACTTCTTTGTCAAACTGCTTAGTGTGTTTTTTCTGCCTATTAAAGATCTGAACGATTTTCATTCCGGAAATATTTTCTGCAAAGAAGGCGTTAATCTTTGCCAGAATTTTTCTAAGATCCCGATAAACAGGGCGGATGAATTTTCTAAATATTGCAGAAACAAAAAACAGTATGGGAATAATTGTATATGAAACAAGAGCTAATTTCCAATTTAATACAAGCATAAAAATTACTATTCCCAGGAGAACGAATACATCCGCAAGAACTCCAACTAACCCTGCAGTAAAGAATTCATTTAAAACCTCAATGTCATTTATGACCCTTGTCACAAGCCTTCCGACCGGTTGTTTTTGAAAAAACGAAAGAGATAATTTCTTCAAGTGAACAAAAAGTTTTTCTCTAATATCAACTAAAATTCTTTGTGATACATAAAACATCAAGTTAATCTGAGCATACCTGATCAATGAAAACAGAAACAATAAGCAGAAGAAAATAATGCTAAAGCTTACAAGCCCGTTAAACCTCGCATCAAGTAACAATTGTATTTCAGCTTTTATAAACCTATCCACCATTATTTTAGTTAAAATCGGCACAAATAATTCTGAAACCGTTGCAAACAATAGAAGTATCAATGAAACCACAATCAATAAAAAATATGGTTTCGCAAAGAGAAATAGGCGCTTATACAGCTTTGCATCATAAACTTTACCCATTGCATCGTCATCCAGCATAAAGTGATGTTTACTCATTTGTCGTTTCCAAAAATTCTTTTAATTGTTGCTGCTCAAAAATCCGTTTATATAGCTTACATTTTTCAATCAATTCGCTATGTGTTCCAACCTGAATTATCTCGCCTTCGCCCATTACAACTATTCTATCAGCCGTTTTTATTGTTGAAATTCTATGTGCGATTATTAATGTTGTTTTATGAAGTATTACACTATCAAGTTTTTTTAATATCCTCTCTTCTGTATCAACATCAACACTCGATAATGCATCATCAAGAATTAAAATTTGAGGATCAATCATTACAGCCCTGGAAATTGCAGTTCTTTGTTTTTGCCCACCTGACAATGAAACGCCGCGCTCACCCAGTTGAGTTTCAAATTGCTGAGGGAACTCCATGATGTTTTCCTTTATTTGTGAAATCTCAGAGACCAAGATTAAATCTTCTTCGGAATAATCATCAACACCAAATGCAATGTTCTCCTTAATTGAATTAGAGAATAGGAACGTCTCCTGTGGAACAACACCAATAAACTTTCTCAAGTTCTCCAATTTATATGATTTTATATCAATCCCATCAATCAGGACAGTACCCTTAACCGGGTCGTATAATCGATTAATCAGATTGATCAGAGAAGTTTTACCTGAGCCTATCTTCCCAACAAAAGCAATTGTCTCACCAACGTTTATCTTTAAGTTAATATTCCTTAGAATATAATCATCATCATCTTGATACTTGAACCATACATCTTTAAATTCGAGTGAGCCTTCTATATTATCTTTAACGATCGGGTTCTCAATATCCCGAACCTCAGGAACTGTGAAGAAAATTTTGTTCAATCTCTTTAGAGAGCCCAGACCTCGCTGGAGCATATTAATTACCCAACTTATTGCGAGAACAGGCCAGATTAAATAAATTAAATATTCCAGGAACGCCACAAAAGAACCAAAATCAAGTTCGCCTGTGATGATAAGTCTCCCACCAAATAAATATAAAATGATTATACTGATATAAACAAAAAGATGAATGACCGGCTCAAATGCCGCGTCAACCCGCACAATCTTTAAACTTTTTTTGAAGTGTTCATAATTCTTCTTTTTGAAATCTTTTGTATCACTCTCTTCCTGTACAAATGCCTTTATCACCTGTATCCCGCTAAAGGTCTCCCTGGCTTTCTCGGTTAAAATTGATATCTTCTCCTGTTTCTCCAGGAAAAACTTATGAATCAATGACCCAAAAATCTTAAAGAAAATTGTTAAAAACGGCAGTGGAGCCAAAGCTATTAATAACAATCTCCAGTTAATAGTAGCCATAATAATAATTGATGGCACTGCAACAACAATCGTATCAATGCTCGCGAGCAGACCAAACCCAACTAACATCCTGATATGCCGCATATCTTCCGTTTGCCTTGCCATAATATCACCGGTAGTCATAGACATATAAAAACGTGGCGATAACTTTACAAGATGCCTAAAAAGGTCCTTCCTTAAATCAGCTTCAATATGAAATGCTGCACCAATTATATTAATTCTCCAAAAGTACCTGGAAATAACTGCGAGTAGAATTATAAAGAAAACAAGAAATGAATATAGAGTGATTTCATTAATACTCGTTCTAAATTCAATTGCGTTAATTGCTCTTTTTAAAAACTGGGGCTTTATCAGAACCAGGGTATCTGTAATTAAGAGACAGAATATTCCAATGAAATATCTATATTTATAACGTTTAATGTATTTAATTAATAATTTAAGATGCTTAAATTTCTTCATCGTCTCCAGACATTAAATAATATGGAATAGCCAAATGTGAATTTAGGTTGAAAAGCAACATCTTTAAACCAATGTTCAATTTTTGCTGCACCTACATGAAAAAGATGTGTGCTATTATCTGCTTTAAGTTTAAACGCTGTATCGATATTCCAATCCCTTCCATCTGCATCCATTGATAAAATGAAGGTTTTGTCTGGATCTTTTAATATAGGTAAGTTATAAGATAATCCATAAAAGATAGCAATATCGCTATCATTAAACGACTGGACACCTGACCATCCGGAATGACCAACGAATCTTCCGAGACCTATACCGAAATGAAGTAATAAGATATTATTGAAATTTTTACTACTGACTATGTAAAATGAATTGTTTTCGAATTGATCTTCTTCCCAGGTTTGAAGTTCTCCATCCTTTGTCCAACTGTAAAAATGATCAAATTCCGGCTGCTTACCTTCCGGGGAAATGTGCTTTTCTCCTGATATGTTTTGTGCACCAATTGCAATACCCGGGATAAATTTCTTCTCCGGGTCTTCTTTTAAAACTAAAACTTGGAGATTCCCAACAATGTTTTTTTCATTATAGAAAAGTAATCCTATCTCGATAAAATCAAATAGGCCTAAATTAACCTTTAAATCTCCATCTGAATAAATGCTGCCATCTTCTCTTTCCGGGTTAAATTTCTCAAATTTCCCAACTGCAAAACCTTGAGTTATGTTAACCTGTCCATTATTTAAAATATAAGCAGTAGGAATATCGATACCATAATATTCGCCTGTTGTCCTTGTATATGATGCTCCAAAAACAGAGACAGACAAGATAACAAGAAAAAAAACAAGCGAGGGTTTAAAATATTTCATTAAATCTCCTCATGGCTTAATTCAGAGAGAAATCTTTCTCGGTTCCTTAAAGTCTTGTGATTTGATAAATTCCCGGAGAATAAAATCTCCGGGAATTTGATTTACAAAAAATAATTAAACTGCAGTCTACTTATACCTTACTCAGTTGCTGCTGGTTTATATTTTTCAATTGTGTAGCCTTCTTCTGCATCCATTTTAGTCGGGTAGGTCTGATCCTTATCATTTGTTTTAAGGATTAAGACTTTACCACCATCTTCAAATGAGAATGCACCATAAATGGTATCACCATCTTTTGTTTTAATTATTATATGAGTGAAACCGGTAGCTTTTTCTGTTGTGTAAGTAAAATCTCCCATTGCTTCACCACCCATAGAAATAATAATTTTACCATCGGCTGTAAAATCAAAGACTGTGTTTTTTGAAAATTCATCATCAGAGACTTTTCCGTTTTTCTCGAAAATGACCCACTTACCAACAATTGATCCCTTCGGTGCTCCACCGCCACCGCATGAAGCGAGCAACAGTGAAATGAGCAGCATAGCTGCAACTGTAATGGTTAAAAACTTTTTCATAAAAACCTCCTTTAGGTTTTGGTTTATTATATTCTCGTAA
>DAOVMD010000138.1 GCA_030630935.1 Candidatus Mcinerneyibacteriota bacterium
CACGGAACCAAGAATTACTGGAAGGATTATAAGAAAGTAGTTGATGGTAAAGAAGTTGTTATTAAATATTGCCAACAAAAAACGATTAAGAAAATTGATTATAACAAGAGAACTTTACAAGCTAAAGTAGAACGGAAGTGGCGGAAATTTAATGTCGTTGATCTCCCTGAAGGATTCCTGAACTGGAGTTTTAATAAGAGGATTGCGACGATTGAAGGGATAAAAAAGATGAAGATGCCCGGTCTAGCAGGACCGCATAATGCAATAGTTGCATCACACGGAATGAGACGGAAAGATAGTTTATATTCCATTAACAATGCTGTTAAGGGTGTGGGATTCGTTCCAAAACGAGAAAAGATAAAAGGCATAATTGAACATTTAAGGAAGACTCTGGATTCACCAATGGAAGAGAAACTTGATTACCTGATCTCTATGTATAAAGGCGGTAAAGATCTCTTTGATGTTGATAAACAAGTTTCACTTGAATTATATTCCGTTCCGCAATTCGAAACTCATTCTTTTTTGAACTGCATGGCAGACCCGGGAGTATCCCTTGTATTTCTTGATATCCCTTCTTATGAAGTACGAGCAATTGCACATTTTCTCGATCCGAATAATCCTAACCTGACCGATTACGAAAATGATATTGTTCAATATATTAACCTGATACATAGTTACTTCCATGGTAAATTCCCGAAAGACTATATTGCAGTAGTTTATTTTGTCGTTGAAGTATTTAATAATACACCAGGAAAAAAAGACGGGCTTGGCCAGAAAGTAAAACCGATTATTCCGTAGCACAGCGATTGCTGTGCATTTATGATTTATGATTATTAATTAGTAATTGAAGATTGATTTGCATTACGTAATACAATGCTTTGGGGAAGAGCAATCCTTTTTTGATATAAAATATTTAATTATCTATTCAAAGATCAAAGAATTGTATCCCAAACAAAGTAGGGGCGAAGGGCCTTCGCCCTGCCCAAATGAACTTAAAACACCCAAATGAGAAAAAAGGATTTTTATATTATTGATAAATTCCATTCAAAGATTGAACAGTTTCGATTTCAATTAACCAGTACTGAAGAACTGGAGGTAGTCACAAATTGTGACCACAAAACATGAGAAAAACTTGAAGTCGCAAAATGCGACTTCAAGTTGAGATGGAAGGCGAACAAGTCCCTATGAACATTTTCAACTTTTGAACCCTTGAACTATTTTAACATCCACAACACTTTAACAATTGAACTATCTCAACTTACGCACATTTGAACGCATGCAAAGCATGCCTTGATAAAACTCTTGAACGATTTAACTATCAGACGTGCCATGGCACGTCTCTACAATAACTCTTTAACACATGCAAAGCATGTTTTTGTAATAACACTTCAACAATTGAACTATCGCACTGTCTTGAACACTTAAACGTTTTTTAGCATTTTAACTATTTAACTCTTTTCATTTTGAACCTTGACTAAGATGATGTTATATGCTATAATAATTTTAGATAAAAATAGAGGTCAGGTGAAAATGAAGAGAGTATTACAAATTATTTTGATAGCGGCACTGGTGCTTTTTATCAATAGCTGTTCAAATGAAACTGAGATTAGTAATGAAAAAAATGTTGAGACGGGGATTCGTTATGCTAAAACGGAATATTACGAAAAAGTTGAGGAGAATGATAATGAAGTAATCATTGGTAAAGACCCTGTTTCAGAAGATAAGATAAAAAGGATTTATTGTTATTGTTTTTGTTATGATAATCAGGATAGGTTAGTTAAAGTTGAATACTTGAGAAACGGTAAGATAACGAACAAATCTTACTTTGGTCGGTATGTTGCTCAAGTGGTCATAGAGTATTCCCCGGAGTATGAAACAAGGATATTTCAAACCCGCAAAGGTAAACCTGTTGCTGTTGATTCTGGAATTTATTCAAAGCACTTGAAATATAATGAAAAAGGGAAGCTAATTGAGAAATGCTATTTTGGAAAGGATGAAAATAGGAAAGCAGATTCTGCCGGAATAGTATTTTACCGTTGGAAATACGACGCTGCTGGTAATAAAATAGAAGAAAATTATTTTGGAAATGATGCAAAATTGAAAGAAAAAGAAAGGATCTGGTACAAAGGAATCGCAATTATTTGCTGGAAATACGACGTTGCGGGCAATAAAATTGAGGAAAGCTATTTTGGAAAGGACAAAAAATTAAAAGAAAATTATGATAGCCGGCATGGAAGCGTAGCAATTATCCGCTTTAAATATGATAAGAAAGGAAACGAGATTGAACGGAGTTTTTATGGGACGCATGACAAGTTAAAGGAAGATCAAAGAGGTATTGCAATTTACCGTTGGAAATACAGCGATGATGGCAATAAAACAGAGGAGCGTTATTTTGGAAAGATTAATGAATTAAAAGAAATCGAAAAGGGATGGAGTAAAGGTATAGCAATTATTCATAGGAAATATAATGAGAAGGGAAACAAAATTGAGGAGAGTTATTTTGGAAAGAATAATAAATTAAAAGGAATAGAAGGTGGAGAGTATAAAGGCAGATCACTTAAGTGGACAGTGTGGGAATACAAGGAAGTTGATTATAAAATTAAAAAAAGTCATTTTGGAAAGGATGAAGCATTAAAAGGATTTATATGCGATTGGAGAGGATATAAAGGCATAGCAATTTTCCGCTGGAAATTTGATGCTGATGGTAATAATATTGAAGAAAGTTTTTATGGAGCGAATAAAAAATTAAAAAAAATTGAAGAGGGAAGACATAAAGGTATAGCAATTATCCGTAGGAAATACGATGCTGATGGGAATAATATTGAGAAGAGTTATTTTGGAACGGATGAAAAACTAAACGAAGACTTTGAAGGAATAGCAATTGTCCGCTGGAAATATGATGAGGATGGAAATCAGATTGAACAGAGTTTTTATGGAAAGAACGAAAAGCTGAGAGAAAAAATTAAGGGAATAGCAATTATCCGCTGGAAATATAATGAGAAAGGAAGAAGAATAGAATTGAGTTATTATGGAACCGATGAAAAATTAAAAGAAAATTCTGATGGAATTGCTATTTACCGCTGGCAATATGATGAAGATGGGAACCGAATTGAGGAAAGTTTTTATGGACAAGATGAAAAATTAAAAGAAAACAAACGGGGTATCCAGAAAGGCATAGCAATTATCCGGTGGAAATATGATGAGAAGGGAAAAAATATTGAAAAAAGTTATTTTGGAACCGATGAAAAATTAAAAAAAGATTCTGATGGAATTGCTATTTACCGCTGGCAATATGATGATGATGGTTATAAAATGGAAGAGAGTTATTTTGGAAAAGATGGTAAATCAAAAGAAATCGAAGTGGGACGGAATAAAGGCATAGCAATTATCCGCTGGAAATATGATGAGAAGGGAAAAGTTATTGAAGAAAGTTTTTATGGAAAGGATGAAAAGTTAAAAGATAATTCTGAAGGTTTCGCCATTATCCGTATGGAATATGATAAAGATGGAAAGCGTATAAAAACTACTTACCTCAATAAAGATGGTGAAAAAATAAGATAACTGCTTCGCATCGCTCTGCATTTATGGGGGTGAAACCCCATTGTTCTGGCTAATAACAATACTTTTCAAAGTACTAACCTTCACACCAGTCCAGTTTGGACTGGTGCATAATTGGGTTTACAAATATCTTTGTTCAAAGGGAGCCTGCTCCCTTGATAATTATTAATTGATAAACCGATTTGCATTACTTATTATATTACTTTTGTTTAGAGCGAAATTTCTTAATATAAAATTTTTAATTATCCATTCAAAGATTGAACAGTTTCTATTTCAATTAACCAGTACTGAAGAACTGGAGGTGGTCACAAATTGTTACCACAAAACATGAGAAAAACTTGAAGTCGCAAAATGCGACCTCAAGTTATATAGGTAAGCTCAACTATTCTCTGATAATTTTATAGGATATTTTCAAACTTAAGAATATATTTAAAATAACCAAGTAGGATAACAATCGAAAAAAACGTGAAGATATTCCCTGTTAAGGAGATCAAAATTTCTTTCCAGACCGCCTGCTTTTTGTAATTAATAATTAGTTTTATACATTTTAATAAAAGCAAAATTAAAATTAAACCCAAACCCAAAAATATAATTACTTCTTTCAAATATAGGAATTTTGAATACATCCCGACTGAGATTATTGTTTTCTGCACAGCATCTTCAAAATAACTGAATTTGATTGTCAGCAGGTAGTACGCATACATTGTAATCTGGGAAAACAGAAATAATATCACGAATTTATTTTCTGACAATCCATCATAATTGTATTTGCCAAAAATGTGAATGAGATAAATAAAGAAACAAATAAGAACAAAAAGAAATAGAAGGATTCTTGGATTAATCAGCATCAGCACTACCTTTATATTCATGGAATAGTAGGTTTTGTCGGCATAAAAGAGAAATGCGATCAGGATTACCTCAAAGACCCAGTATAAAAAAGTTATCATTTGAACTGATTGCACACAATCAGATTTCTTTTTTTCTTTCTTTGAAATTCTCAACCTGATATCATAAAAAACAATGACAAAAAATAGAATCATGTAAGTTGCAATTTCATTCTTCGGATTTTCAAATACCTTTATCTGGGTAATGAATTTCTGAGGAGATCGAATACATTTAAGATATTCCAGATAGAGAATTTTCCTCTTTTCCACATAATTTGCTATCAGATAACTCTGAGGATAGATACTGTCTTTAATCCTGAAATTACCGGTTTTCTTTTCCAGATATTTAACAAGCTCCTTTCTTGAGAATAACAGGACATCTGTGTTATACTGCAAATTAGGGAAAAACCCTCGAACCTCTATTGTTCTTGTTGTTTTTTTTCTTAAATTATAAATTTTCAAAAAGCCGGAAAGGTTAATATAATAGAAATAATTATTTATAGGATTTATTCTCTTCTGTTTATTGTAATCAGGTTTTATGCAGTTGGAACTATAAATTCTCTTTCCCGATGATAATTCAAGGATTTTAACTTTTCTTTTTGAGAATTCACTCAAAACAATATATTTTGAATCGTCACTAATACTGGTCAAAATGGAACTTTCAAATTTGAATTTGGTTTTTCCGTTTTCCAGGTTGATACCGATAGTTTCAAATTTATCATTATAATAGAATAAATATTTGCTATCCGGTGAAAAAATAATATGTTCAGACGATTTAATATTATCAGCAGAAAAAACTTTGGAGAAACTCTCCAAATCATAGACTTCAAGTATATTCTTTGATTTTAATCCTGCACATAAACCGCCTTCTGAAATGTATATCTTATCGATATTTTCTTCTGATTTAAATTTACCAAGAATATTTAATTTATCATCGAATACATAAATTGTGTTTTCATCATCACATGCGATGATTCTTCTTTCATCATTGCTGATCTCAAATAATTTACAATTAAAGTCGAATGATTTTTCTAAGGTTTGATTTGTTTCAAAATCAAAAACAGAAATTACGAATTTATGTTCTTCCGTATTAATCAAAATGCGAGGGGAGAACAGGTGCTTTTTTTCGGGTAAGATTCTATTTGACATCTCCAGCATTTTCTTTACAGAAGGATCTTTATCAGGGATTACTATTGGAAAAGTCAGGTAAGAATGGGAATAATAGTAAAAGGCTTTTTTATAATCTTCTTCTAATTCGGAGCGTTCCCCTAATTCATAAAAGACTTGTGCCAATGCTTTTTCTGATTTCTCCTGCTTCTGAGAAATGCTGACGTACATGAATATCGAAAATAGGAATAGAACAGATAATCCTACTGCTGCAGTCATTACAACCAGCTTATTATTACTTGCCCATTTCTTTAATTTCTCAATGGGATTATATTCATAAGCGCTGACCAGGCTTCCGGTCATGAATCTTTTGATATCTTCTGCGAGTTCCTTTGCACTTGAATACCTGTCTTTCCTTTTCTTGTTCAAGGCTTTCATGCAGATTGCGTTAAGTTCTTCCGGAATTTTATGGTCAATTGTTTTGGGGTTTTGCGGTTTTTCATTTAATACTTTCCCCACAATTTCATAGGCGGTATCTCCCGTGAAAGGTGGGTGACCGGTTAAGATCTCATATAAGACTGCTCCTAATGAATAAATATCACTCCTTTCATCAATCTCTTTTAACTTCCCTTCCGCTTGTTCCGGCGGCATGTATGATGGGGTTCCTAATGCTCTCCCTTCAATGGTTTTAAATCCGCCAATATCCTTTAATCCCTCTAACTCGGCTTTTAATTTGCCAGCGACCTTATCTTCCCGACCTTTTAATTTTGCTAAACCCCAGTCCAGAACCACCGTCTCTCCAAACTCTCCAATCATAATATTTTGGGGCTTGATATCACGGTGAATTACTCCTCTGGAATGAGCATAAGCAATGGCATTACATAGGCTTATATAGTTTTCTAGAAGTTCCAGGCGTGTTTCAAGAGTGTCTTCAGCACGGATTTTATCTGCAAGGGTTGCTCCTTTAACAAGTTTCATGGTGTAATAGATGCTACCATCAGGTTTCTTTCCAATTTCATAAACCGGAACAATGGATGGGTGTTCTAATTGTCCGGTTATCCGTGCTTCGGTAAGGAACCTGGCAACCATGGCTGCCGTTTTACTGACCGGGGTAGGTTTATCTTCAATAACTCCTTCTTCTGAAGCAATTAATTCCTTAACTGCGATCTCTCTTCCCAGGTGAGAATCAAAAGCGAGAAGAACTTTTCCTATCCCGCCCCGTCCTTTCTCTCCCATGATAGTATATCTTCCGGGTTGCTGAATTGTAAGTTTCTCTTTATTAGTTAAGTCTGTCTCAGTAGTGTCAGCAGCAGTTGACTCCGCAGTCCCTCCCAAAGATGGTAATACCTGACCCGAATCGGTAACCATGATTGAACCCGCAAATGATTTATGAACCGCTTCTGTTCCGCCTAAACTATTTAAGACTTTGGATACCTTGCCCTGCTTTTTAATCTGAACTTCAATTAACTTTTCAATGATCTCCTTTTCTTCCAATTTTATCCAGTCGTTTTCCAGGAAAATCAGAGATAGTTCCTTCTCTTGATTAGAAGCCCAAATAGAAGAAGCATCAATCATGGTTTTGTGGTTTACAAATCCCATTTGAACCGCAATTACACCAAAAAGTAGGTTTTTATCCTGTTTCATTTTACATAACGTTTTAGTAAAGATTTTTATATGTTCACATTATAACCTTTTATATCTCATTTGTCAATATTTAATTAACATAGAAGTTTCCCCATTTTTTTGCTATATTAATATTGAATTATATCATACTCCAAAATGAAAGGAATTTATTCCTTTTATATTTCGTAGGCAGGTTACCACGTAGGGTAAACCTGCACAGCCCGGGTAATGTCATTGTCCCGACGCGTCGGGATGACTTCCGTTACACTCCAGCCAC
>DAOVMD010000313.1 GCA_030630935.1 Candidatus Mcinerneyibacteriota bacterium
AAGTAATATAGACTAACCTTAGAAATGTTGTTCGACCTGTTAAAAATGCAAATCCAAGTTCTAAAAAAACTCCAATGATAGGAATTAAACCCGTTAATAACAATAATTTTAAAAATTTAATATACTTTTCTTTTGTATCGATTACATTTGTAATTAAGAAAAACATTAAATATAAAAATACATATTTAAAAAAACGAATTAAGGATCTGTTGATTTCAATTGATTGTGTAAAAGATAAGATGCATATGAAAAAGAATATTGCAATCTGAATATCAAATGTGGTAAATCGAAAAGTTTTTCCGGTAATTGCATGGTTTAAAACCAATGTAAAAGCTAATAAAAGTGTAGTATATAACCAGGGTTCAGGAGTAAAGAAACCAAATTGAAAATTTAACTTTGTTAAAGGAAGAGAAAATGCTAATAAGAAAACTGCAGCCCAAGGATCACGAATAGCAAAAGGTATAATTACAAAAACCAGACTTATGAAAAGAATAAACAGCACAGGAATTACCAGTTGAATGCTTCCCATACTTATTGTAATTAATCCGATTATAATAAGGGAAGTGAACCATAGGAAGAAGAAAATTAAAAAGGACCTGTTTGTTAGTATTTCTGTTTTCATTTCAAGTATCTCTAAGTTATAAATTCTAATTCATTAGATTTCAGTAATTTTAAAAACACAAAATAAAATATAACAAATAGAAATATCTTTAAAATGGAGACAACAAATTCAGGAACATTTTGTATTATTAATTTCTTCATCCCTGATTTGAACGATGACCAGGTCGGACCAGTTATCAGCGGGAAAGTCGAGTTTAAAATACCTGAAGCTGATTTATTCTTGATCCTTGAAAAATTAGAACTTTCGAAATTTAAATGCTGATCTAAAATTCGAAAAGACCCGCCATCAATACCGATTACAAAAATTCTCTTCTTATTAATGATAACTCCTATATCTATAATAATATTTACCTCGCCCAATCTGAACCTTATTCAAAACAACTCCGGACAAAGAACAATTCAATGAATCAAGTATCTTTTTCGCCGCCAATATTAAATCCTTTGATGTCTTCCCCGCTTCCTCAACCAGGATTGTACAATCTACAATGGAACTTAATACTGCTGCGTCAGGAACTGCTAAAATCGGAGCTGAGTCAATTAAAATATAATCATACTCACGTAAAAGTTCATCAAAGATTGTTTTAAATTTCTTGGATTCAAGCAATTCAACCGGATGACGTGCAGTGGAGCCGGCAGTTAAAACATCTATGTTATAATCTTCAATTCTCTTGATTAATGTAAGTAAAGTCTCTGAATCTAAAATATAATCAACTATACCAGGTTTAATTTCAATATTAAAAAATTGGTGTACCACAGGTTTCCTTAAATCACAGTCTACTATTATAACTTTCTTCCCTAATTTTGCAAATGAAATTGCAAGGTTAACTACAAAAGTTGATTTACCTGCGCCGGAAAGTGTACTGGTAACAAGTATCTTCTTCATTTCTTCATCAGGTCGAATAAGTTGAACATTCTTTCTAATCATTGTAAAATTATTAATTAAATCGGAAGTAGATATTTTCCTCTCGAACTCCGAGAAATTACGAGACTGTAATTTTCTACCTGCTTTTGGAATCACCCCTAATACTTTTATCTCTGGAATTCTATTGAAATCTTCCGGAGTCTTTATCCTGAAATCTACAAGCTCTTTTAAAATCCCAACTCCAAATCCAAAAAAGACCCCTGTTATAATTCCAAAGATAATTAGTAATTTCCTCCTTGGTTTAAATGGCTGCATAGGATAATTGGGTCCGTCAATTACACGTAAATCACCCAATTGACCGGCCTCCTTAATTCGAGCTTCTTCGTACTTCTCTTTTAACATTAAATAAATCTTCTCATTAACTTCCAAATCACGGGTTAATCTTAATATCTCAATCTGATCCTCAGGCAACCCCTTCATTGATTCTTTATAACTGTCAATTATTTTCTCTAATTCAATAATCTTCTGACTTAGAACCTCTACTTCAATCTGTAAAGACATATAACTCTCTAAATCCTTCTGATAAATCGATACCGGGTCGATTCCGTAAACACCGCCCACTGAATCTGACATACTATCTTGTAATTTTTCCTTAAGATCCGCAATTTGTGTATCTAATAACTTTAACTTGGGATGATCACTCGAATAACCTAGAACTTGAAGTGAGGTCTTCTCAATTTCTAAATTTACTATCCGGCTCTTTAATTCGTTTATCATTGGAGTAGATATACTCGAAATCTTTTCAAGGGCTTCTAAACGCTGGTCTGATAAACGCTCCGAAAGCAGTGTTAGATTCTTTTGTTTTATCGAATATTCTGTTTTTGCAGTGTAATACTGTGCCTCAAATTCAGCCATTCTCTGGATTCGAACAATTGATTCAGAACCTAAATATGCAACGCCCTTAAGCCTTTTATATTCCTCTAACTTCTTCTCAGCTATCTCAAGTTTACTCTTGAATAATTCCGATTGAACTCCTAAAAATTTCCTAATCCCTATAATTGACCTTTTCTTCTCCTCTAAATTGTCAGATAAATAAACTTTCTTAAGTGTCTCTAAAACAGTAAATGCTACTGAAGGATCATAAGCATAGGCTTTTATCTTTATGATATCTGTCTCCTGTATCATTTCAATTACTATCATTCCATTTACTAACTTGGCTAATTTATATTCCCGCTCTGAAGCTGTAAGCCCTTCAGAAGGTAATAATAAATCCTTCGTCTCTTCAGGTAAAGAATCACTAATTAATTTAGCCATGCGCATAGTCCTTAATACCTCTACTTCATTATTGACAATGGTAGGATTCCAGTACCAGGGAAAAGAAGATAGCATAAGATCTCTGCTCTCCTCTGCATAACCAATCCTTATCTTCATTGTTGTTTGATATTGAGCTGGGCTCAATAATGCAACTAATATGAAAATTAATAGAACTAATGCACCGCTAATTACAACCCAAAATAAATTCTTACGTAATACTCCAAATAAATCATGAATTGATAAGTCTAAGTTTTGATCAGACATTTAATACCTCACTTAAAAGTTTATCTTTGCACATTTTTGTGCATTATTAAACAAAAAAAATTACCTAACCTTCCAATATTACCATATATAGGTAATTATCCATTCTTTATTAACTACAATTATATAAGTGTGCAATTACTGTTCCAAAAATAATTAGTATGAAATTCAACAGAAATAAGTTCATAATTTAACTAAAATACTGCTGCTTCCCAGTGATTAATATCAGAAGTTTCAGTATATTGGTGGTTCTCTAATTTGGCACTATAATTGCCCTAAGTTTTCACATAGGAGAAAAGATGAAGATACAGGATTTAAATCAACAAGAACAGCAATATTTAATAAAATGTTTAAAGATTCCAGCTCTCACGCCTGATGAAGAGCGGAAATTATTGTTGAATATAAAGCGAAATGATATGTCTGCAAAAAAATCCCTGGTGGATGCAAACTTAAAATTGGTCTGGGCTGTTATCGAAGAGATAGAAGCTTCCCCGGATTACTGCTTTGAACTTCTTTGGGGAGCAGGCAATAATGGTTTATTCAAGGCGATAACTCAGTATTCGTTTGATTTAAAAATTCCTTTTCGAAGATACGCTATTATAATTATAAAAGATTCAATTGCAAAGAAATTACTTTCCCTCACATCTAACTCTAATACTTAAGAGGGTAAACCCCCTTCATGCTCTTCATGGTTTAAAAGGCATTCTTTATTTTCCGTAAGCAACAAGCGCTCTAAATAAAAGCATTGAAATCTTTAATGCAAATAATTCTTAATTATTCATTCTTCATTCTTCATTGTTCATTCTTACTTGCAGAGCGAAGCGATGCTATTTTTTTCTTCCCTTACCCTATTAATTTCAGTATCCCATTCTTTAATTTTTCAAGTTGTTTTTTAGAGGTTGCTTCAATATAGATTCTAAGTTTTGGTTCTGTTCCCGATGGTCTGACAAGAAACCATGACTTATCATGAAAAACTAATTTTAAACCGTCGCGCTTATCTTTTTTTATCACCTTTCTATTTAAAATATCGTTCCATTTTAATCTTTCAAATTCTTCCAGGATTTTATTTTTTAATTCAGGTTTTATTTTTATATCAACTCTTGTGAAATAGACTTCATGATATTTTTTAAATAATTCCCTGACCAGTTTTGAAAGTGGTTTCTTCTCATGCGCAATTAGCTCCAGGACTAACAGGTCTGCAAGGATTCCATCTTTTTCCGGGATATGATTAAGGATGCTAAGTCCACCACTCTCTTCACCACCAATGATTATAGCTTCTTC
>DAOVMD010000192.1 GCA_030630935.1 Candidatus Mcinerneyibacteriota bacterium
CCAGGTCCGTTCGTCTCCTTCAAACCATAGACTGATGTCGTGAATTCCCTGCTCCACGAAGGTGGCCAGCCCAATGGGGATGCCGTACATCTCTTCGGAGATGTTGACCAAACCAATCTGTGTTCCCACGACCGTCTTTCCAATGTTCACCAGACCTATCTGGGCGCCGTGTACGTCGCCGGCAACGTTGACCAGACTGATTTGGGCGCCGTTTGTCTGCCCTGCGTGGTTGTAAACGCCGGCTATCTGGATGCCATTGAGCGATCCTTCAGTGAGGTTGAATACTCCGGCAGTTTGGATTCCGTTGAAGCCGGCGGCGGCGATGTTATAGACTCCTGCACTCTGCAGGAGTGCACCTCGTCCCGAGACATGATTGAAGACGCCCGCGCTCTGCATCGCGTACGAGTTGCCATTGACGACATTGAAGACCCCGCCGCCCTGGAACCCGATGAGGTCTCCACCGACGATGTTACCGACGCCGGCAAGCTGGATGCCTACCAGGTTTTCGTGGGCAACACTCACAATTGGGCTGACCATGCCTCCCTGAACGCGGTACGCCTCTCCGACGAGGAGCCCGAGGGCGATGGTGGTCAGGTCCGGATCGTCACCGACCAGGCTCATCCCGGGCAGCACTGTCACTGTCACGGGTTGTGCTGCAATCTCGCTGCCCCGGGATCGATTTCGGTCCAGAAAGGTCACGCGGAAGTCTCTGCTCTCAATCCTCTCTCGATTTCTACAGTCTATAAAACGACTGTTCTCTTCTCTCTGCTTTCTGTTAACTACTCAAGCAACAAAGTTGTTTGAGTAGTGTGATCAGTAGTTAAATATTTCTTTTTAACATCGTAAATTAAATAATATATCAAAGAACTAATTTATATTAAATCATCTTATAAATGAACTTACAAAACTACATAAATAAGGAAAGAATCCCTTCATATATCTACTCTTGGTATAGTTTTATTTTTCATATTCTTCCATAATATTTTTCACTCTCCTAATTCTTCTTCCAACCACCAGCCCGGATCAACTTCCGGAAATAATCTATCTCTAATACTTATCATCTCAAAGAATTTCTGTTGAGCTTCTGTAATCTTTCCTTTTTTCTTATACTGTTCAATTATAGAATGCAGTTTCATGAAATCTTCAGAGTGCCTGGTAATTCTCACTTCTGCATAATCACGGGCGGACCATGTCGAGATTAAGAATTGCCAATCTGAAGATTGGAGTAATAATAATTCCCTTCCTAACTGCCTGATTAAATCAAGCAATTGTGAATCATCCTTCCACTTTTTATCCTTAACAAGTTCCTTCATTAGATACTCAGCTTTATAAACATGTTTCCAGGTCCATTTAGTCCATTTATTTATCCAAATATAATGGAAACCGCCTTGACCCCAGGACCCTTCAGGTATCGATACTATCCGAGTAGGTGGGTTCTCTTCAAGGAAATCACCGGCAGATTTTAATGTGACCTTCCCCTGTTCATGAATTTTTTTAATGACATGATAAATCCAGGAAGTACCTTCAAACCACCAGTGCCCGAATAACTCCGTATCAAATGGAGCGGTAATGATTACATTCTTATCTTCAGGAAGGTCCTTACAATTTTTCTCCAGCACGTCATTGATCAGGTCAGCATAATGTGAAGCTTGTTCGGGTATTCGATTGTTGGCATATTCAACATTATAATCCTCCTTATCTGCAAGGTCAGCTTTTGGACTTGTAACTCTCCAGTATTTCAAACCGCCCGGATAATGTTTCTTATGAAAATCCAAATAATTCCCGTCCCCGGGATACCCGTACTCCCCTGACCAAACCTGTAGTGCAGTCTCTTTATCGCGTGTGAAAATTGAAACTGATTTCATACCACCAGTCGAAGAGACAAGGTATGGTAAATAAGGAATTTTCTCAGTATCTTCCGGTTCAATCTTATATCCGTCTTCAAATTGTTTCCAAAGTTCCTTTAATATTTTGAACCTATCGATATAAACTCCTACATGCTCTCCGCCCTTTAACAGGTGTGAATCCACAAAGAAATATTTTATACCATTATTAAATAATATCTCCTCCACACCTTTTCTTAATCTCGGCCAATCCTTTGATGGGTGTTCTGCTGGCGGACTCCATTCATACGCCGGTCTATACGCAGCTTCCGGGAGCCAAATACCACGGGGTTTACATCCGAAAAATCTTTCGTATGAATAGATTGCCGCTTTAATCTGGGCGTTCACGGAAGTATCTTCTGATAATAACGGAAGGTAACCGTGAGTTGCTCCACAAGTAATTATTTCGAGATGCCCGGCATCTTGAAGTTTCTTGAATTCACCAAGTATATCTTTTTTATACTTATCATTGAAATCTTTTTTTATGGAACTATAAAAATTTTCCCAGAACTCTGCAAGACCTACGAAATGAGTTTCATTTAATTCAAGAAAGTCCTTTTTATTTTCTTGTGCAACTTTAATCTTGACATCCAGATACTCATTAAATTCTCCAAAGAAATCTTCATCTGCAAGCTGTTCACATAAGACCGGTGTTATACCGATTGTAACATTTGGTGAAATCCCTTCACTCACGAGTTTTTTAAATGCATTTAGAAGTGGAATGTAAGTTTCAGATAGAGCTTCATTCAACCAATCAGTTCCATGCGGCCATTTACCATGTGACAATACATACGGTAAATGAGAATGCAGTACAAAAGTAAAATGTTTTTTCATTATTTATTTCCCCTTTTTTTCATTGCTTTTTCAAACATATCTTTACTAAGTTTATTTGCTTTTTTAAATACCTCATTTTCATCGAGGTTAACTACCTTTCCGTCCTTCACAACAACCTCACCATTTACAATTGTCATATAAGTTCTATGATTATTCCCTGCAAAGATGAGTGCAGCAACCGGGTCAAACCAGCATCCGGCATATTCAATCTTTTCAAAATCAAATATCGCTAAATCCGCAGCTTTCCCCTTTTCAATTGACCCTATCTCATTTTCCCAACCAAACACTTTTGCCCCGCCCATTGTTGCAATGTCGAACATCATATCAGCATTTGTAGAATCAACTCCTGACTTGATCCTATGCACCATTAGAGCAGTTCTAATCTCCCCTAACATATCCCCGGCGTCATTTGAAGCTGAGCCATCAACTGCCAAACTTACTTTAACCCCCGCCTTATACATTTCAGGGATCGGTGCAATACCCGAGCCTAACCTAAGGTTTGAACCGGGACAATGTGCAACACCCGTACCTGTATCCGCCATCCTTTTAATCTCATCAGAATTAATATAAACCGAGTGGGCAAACCAAATATCTTCCCCTATCCAATCAACACTCTCCATATAATCGAGTGGGCGTTTCCCGAATTTCTCAATACAAAACTCCTCTTCATCCTTCGTCTCGGCAAGATGAGTATGTGCTCTTAACCCTTTCTCCCGTGCAAACCTGACGGTCTCCTTTAATAATTCAGTTGTAATAGAAAAAGGAGAGCACGGTGCTAATGAAATCCTTAGCATTGAGAATGGCTCAGGATCATGATATTTATTGACTAATCTTTCCACATCCTGCATGATTGTATCTTCAGTCTGAACAACATCATCCGGCGGTAACCCACCCTGACTCCGACCGAGTGACATACTTCCCCTGGTTGGGTAGAACCTGATACCTAATTCCCGCGCTGCCTTAATTTCAAAATCAATTAGATTTGGATCCTGGTTCTGCGGGAATAGATAAAGATGATCAGTTGAAGTTGTGCATCCTGTCATTAATAACTCTGCAATCGCAACCTTCGCACTTACAAAAACTGCTTCCGGAGTTAATTCTCTCCAGATCTCATATAAATAAATTAACCAGTCAAATAACTTTGCATTCTGCACATCCGGTATCACCCTTGTCAAGGTCTGATAAAAGTGGTGATGAGTATTAATGAAACCCGGTAGAATAATCTTCCCTGAACAATCAATTACTTCTTCAACTCCATCTTCAGATAAGTTCTTACCAATCTCCGAGATTAAATTTCCATCAACCAGGATATCTGCTCCTTCCAACCTTTCTTTATCTGAATTCATTGTTGCGATTACAAGTGCATTCTTCAATAATTTCTTCATTTAATCAGCCTCATAATACTATATAATCCCTTGTTTTTTTATTTCGTTCAATACAACCCCCGGAGTAAACGGAGTTTTTCTCAATCTGATTCCGATTGCATGTGCAACTGCATTGGAAATTGCAGGTGCGGGTCCATTAGTTGAAATCTCAGATACACTCTTTGCGCCAAATGGTCCTGACTTCTCAAATGTCGGTACCAAGATTGTTACCATCTCAGGGATATCCATACTTGAATAAATTTTATAATCCCAGAAGCTATTATTTAATAATCTTCCGTTATCAGAGAAAATATATTCTTCGACTAATGCAGTCGAAATTGCATTCACAACTGCCCCTTCAGACTGACCTTCCGCAAGTCTCGGATGAATTGCAGTTCCACAATCGACCGTAGTAACATATTTCAAAATTTTAATTATTCCTGTAAGTGTATCAACTTCAACAAGTGCAAAATGAGCAGAGAACGGCGGTGGAGATTCATAAGAGATTGCAGATGCATTATCCATAATCTGGAATTGATCCTGGGCATATAATGAATAATTACATATCTCACTATAGGAGACTGATTTTGATGAATTCTTATCGTAAACAACTCCATCCTCAATCTTCAGTTCCTTTGCCTTTGCACCTATCATCTTCCCTGCAACTTCCAGGATTTGTTTTCTAATTTTTGATGCACACTTCTTAATTGCCTGACCTGAGAGGTAAGTTGTACTGGAAGCATAAGCTCCGACATCAAATGGAGTCATGTCAGTATCGGATGAATATGGAATTATCTTCTCAACCTTAACATCGAGAACTTCAGCAGCTATCTGAGATAGAACTGTGTCACTCCCTGTTCCCAGGTCAGTGGCTCCCATCTGGAGATTAAATGACCCGTCTTCATTCATCTTCATAAATGCTGCTGCCATATCAACGTACGGGATTGATGAACCCTGCATTAAAATTGCAACTCCAACTCCACGCCTGAAACGGCCTTTATCCTTTAATTTACGCATCTTCTTCCACTTGATCTCTTTTGCACCGAGTGAAATACACTTAGGAAGACCACACGAGTTAATATACATCTCGGTCCCTTCCTTACCTTCACCAATTGCTTTAAAGATAGGAGAAGTTCCGCCTTTTCTAATATGATTCTTAATCCTGAATTCGAGCGGATCAATCCCGAGTTTCTCAGCAAGCTCATCAATCGCACACTCCTGTGCATAATGACCTTGTGTAGCACCATAACCGCGATATGCACCACCAACCGGAAGATTTGTATATACAACATCTGTATCAAATTTAACATTTTCAGTCGGGTATAACGGAAGAACCTTCGATGCTGCATTCGAAGCAACAGTCAAAGCATGTGACCCGTAAGCACCAGTGTTTGAAAGAACATACATCTGGTCGGCCAGTATCTTACCATCTTTCGAAGCTCCAATCTTCATCCTGATTCGCATAGGGTGACGGGTTCTGGAAATGGAAAACTCTTCACGCCGTGTATAATTAAACCTGCATGGTCGACCTGTTTTATAAGTAACCATTGCGGCAATCTCTTCAAGTAAAATCTCCTGCTTAACACCAAAACCACCACCGATCCTGGGCTTGATTACCCTGATCTTCTGAACCGGGATCTCTAAACATGCAGCAACAATTCGCCTTACATGAAATGGTACCTGGGTACTAGTCCTGATAACAATTCGGTCATTCTCATCCATATAACAAATCGTAATATGGGGTTCAATAGGAACATGATGAGCATAGTGATAATAATAATCATTTTCAATAATCTCATCAGAATCCTTAAATGCTTTTTCAAGATCACCAAAAGCTGCCCCGGTTTTAGAAGGCAGGTTCCGGTTTGTATCGAAGATCATAGTTGCATCAGATTCATCATGAATAATTGGTGTACCCTTCTCCATTGCCTTCTCAAAATCAAGAACCGGTTCCAGTACTTTATACTTAACCTTGATCAGAGATAATGCCTGCTCAGCAATTGCTTCAGTCTCCGCAGCAACTGCAGCGACCCTATCACCAACAAAACGCATCTTTTTAGGGAACATATATGTATCATAGGGAGATGGCTCAGGGTAACCCTGACCTGCGGATGTATGCGGAACGCGGGGAACATTTTTATGGGTTAAAATCTCAACTACTCCGGGAAATGCTAATGCATCTGTAATGTCAATCTCTTCAATTATTGCATGGG
>DAOVMD010000266.1 GCA_030630935.1 Candidatus Mcinerneyibacteriota bacterium
ATTATTCTATTAGCTTTTATTCTATTCCTTTTAATAATCCCATTAATCATGTAATCTCTTTTAAATCTTTTCAGTGTGATCAGTGTGTTCAGTGGTTAAAGGTTTTTCTTTCTTTTTTATGTTTCCTTTTCTTTTAATCCCTGTTAAATTTCTTGTGAATTGCATCTCAGTACCATATTCCCAACTTATATAAACGTGAGCTAATAGCCCTCGGATTACGATGAAACTGTTTCGCGAGTTCTTTAATTGATTTACCCTTCTTAAATTCTTGTTTTAACAGTTCATCCTCTTCCTTTGTCCATTTTTCAAAACCTCGGGTATATATTTCATTACCTTTTGATTTCTTCGGGGAATGTTTGGTTGTATGTTTTTTTAACAACCTTCTTAATTCAGTCTGGAACTGTTTCGATTTGCTGTTAGAACCTGATCTGAATACAGTATATTTTTTATTTTGTTTTACGCGAATATAAACACTGAACCCAGTTGTTAAACCAGACACACGGTAATTTACTTTGAACGGGGCATCATCCTTCTGAAATTTCATGAACACAACATTAATATCAGAAATATTAATCTTCTTAAAATATCCAAGCTTAATATATTGATCCTTTACAATCTCGACCTTCTTAAACACAAATAATAAATATAAACCCAACCCAATCAAATAAATCACACCAAATATAAAATAATCGTCAAGTATAATCAAGTCAGACGTCTGATAAGATTTCACCAAACTAAAGATGAATCCAATTCCCAGACCGATAAAAAGAAATAACCCAAGCTTATACCCCCAACCATAAATCTTTCTGAAAACAAACCTATCATCCTTCTCCCTAAAAAATCGCAGTCCACCTGAACTCATCAAAACCTCGTGATATTAATATAAAAAAACATTAAAGTAAAAAGTAAAGAATGCAGCCTATTTCTTAGTTAATGGACCTGAAATTACATCTAAATGTAGATCTCCACCTTTATTTGTAATTTCTAAATCTACTATCAATCTTTTTATATCTGTAAAATGCTCTTCTCTTCGTATCATCATACCAAACAGAATTGCTTTTGTTATTTCTCTATCTTTCTCATCAGTTATATAATCATCAATCTCCTCATTAATTAGTTTTTCCCTTTCTTCAATTGAAAAAAATGAAGCATTCCAGGCAATTGCAGCTAAGTGAACCGCACTGGATAATGCAACATCATCCTCATCTTCAATTTTATCAGTTAAAGGCATAGCAAATTCAAATAGTACTTCTGACATTTTTTGTTCTTTAGGCGAAGTAGGTACAATAGTAAACTCAGGGAACTCTTTCTTAAAAGCCTTTGATAAAGTTGTTTTATTGATTGCTTTATTTTTTTTATAGCAACAATTGATATACTTCTTTCCACTACCACACGGACATAGCTTTTTGCGGCCTATTCTTCTCATATATCACTTCTCCATATCTTAAGAAGATGATTTTTACACAATTCTATTATACTCTAAACTCTCATTTTTGTCAAGGATTGATAAACATTTATTTATTCATCCCTATATTAATTCATTAATGAACATTAATATAAAATAAAAGAGCTGTACAAAATCCTAATTGGTTTTAGTAGGCCAGCACTCTAATCCATTTCATTGTTTTTACGTTTTGCTCAATTGATTGAGATATTTGTTGACTTTCATAGGGGATCATGTTATAATAAATTATGAATAAATTTATTAGGAAGAACTTATTTAAAAAACTATGGACACAAACTTTAGGGGAACCCGGATTCATTCAGATTGTAACCGGTCCCAGACAAGTAGGTAAAACTACACTGGTTCTCCAATTATTTGATAAATGGAAAGGACCCAAAATATATGAAACCGCTGATTCCCCTGTTATACCCTCGCACCAATGGATTGAACAGCACTGGAAAAATGCTCGTAATTTAAAACCGGGAAAAGGGAAAAAATCTTTGCTGATTCTTGATGAAGTCCAAAAAATACCCCGATGGAGTGAAACAGTTAAGAAACTGTATGATGAAGATAAAAGAATGAAAACCAACCTTAGAATAATTTTACTGGGATCATCTTCCCTTTTAATACAAAGGGGGTTGAATGAAAGTCTGGCTGGAAGATTTGAACTTCATCGGCATTATCATTGGTCTTATAAAGAATGCAGTGATTTTGATAATCTGACTCTTAATGAATATATTTTTTTTGGAGGTTTTCCTGGTGCACTTGTTTTAAGAAAAGATGAAAATAGATGGATGAATTACATAAGAGATTCTCTGATTGAAACAGTTATTTCAAAAGATATCCTTTTAATGGCTCCGGTTACAAAACCCGCCCTTTTAAAACAAGTATTTGGGCTATGTATTCATTATCCATCAGAAATTGTCAGTTATCAAAAAATGATTGGACAATTGACTGATGCAGGAAATACAACCACTATTGCTCATTATCTTAATCTTTTCTCTGGTGGTTATCTTATTACTCCGATATTAAAATATAGCGGAAGTATTATAAAACAAAAATCTTCCAGCCCAAAAATTATCGTTCTTGATAATTCGATCATTTCAGCAAATACCGCTAAATCCTTTAATAAAGCTGTAACCAGAAGAACATATTGGGGTAGATTAATTGAAAATGCAGTCGGAGCAAAACTCTATTTACTTGCAAGTAATTGTGGTGGAAATGTTTACTACTGGAGAGAAAGATCCAAAGAAATTGATTTCTGTTTCAAATATCAGGATAAACTTATCGGAATTGAAGTAAAATCCGGTATCATGAAAAATGATACTTCTGTTAAAATTTTTAATAAAAGATTTTCACCCGTTTACAACATAATAATTTCCAGCGAACTTGAACCTCATAAAAAAAACGATTATATTCATCATATTAATTTTCAGGAATTCTTCACCGACCCTTCAATAATTTTATCTTTTTAAATATTTACAGTTTGCTCAGTCGATTGAGAACATTGTTAATTGTTCTATTGTTGCAATAGTTCGGAATACAGACAAATAATACTTGATTTATTTCGGAATACGACACTTGCACGCTTTGTAGCCAGCAATAATAAACTTGATATAAACCCAATCCCCCTGTTCTTGATATTCACACTGGGTTTAAAATATAAGTTTCTGATTTTCTTGATACAAAATACTTGTCATATTTATGTGTTCAATAATTGTCCTGTAAGGACAACTGATAATAGCCCAGCAATTTATTGCTGGGTAGAGATGTCTCCTAAAAAACACTGTCCTGTAGGGACAGCTGCAGACGCAACTCCATTGCATCTGCAGAAAACAGATATTAGAGAACAGAAAGCAGAATGATGAGCTATTATTCTACTTTCATCAAAATCTTTTTCTATAAAACGACTACTCTCTGTTCTCTGCTTTCAGTTCTCTGTTCAAGCAACAGAGTTGCTTGAGAATGGGACTGTTATGTTTTTTTTGCATTTTAACCCCGCAATAAATTGCGGGGCTACTATCACTTTATCCCTACAGGATAAACCCTAAAAAATCAATATATAGAAAATAATTAAAGTCATAAGTCATAGCGGTGCACAACACTCTACGCAGTGCTTGTGGCCGGCACCCTAGTTCTTTGTAAAAAAAAAGGTACGTAAAAATACGTACCTTTGATATATTTATTTGAGAGGTAGAAAAACCTTTATTTTGGTATTATATCAAGGCTCCACCTGTCAAGGGTTCATATCCATTTCAGTTAAAAACTTCATCATCTACTTCAGGTAAAAACTAATCAGAGATATCAATGCGCTCATCCACGCTGGTCACTAATGATACTGTCCCGATACCAAAACCTCATCATCAACTTCAGGCATCCATACCAAAACCTCATCATCAACTTCAGGCATCCAAAACGCTCCTAAAACAAGATTTCCATTATCATCGATTATTTTGGTATATGAAACACTGAGCGCTTCAATGGGTTGATTCCAAACTTCATAGTCATATGTTCTGTCTTCGGCGGTTAAAGTAATTGGGGTTCCTTCTAATTCCATTTCAATTTTAATAACCAAGGCAGATGCGATTAATGTTTCCAAAGGATCAACAATTACCTGGGTAATACTTCTAGGTTCAATACAATTATAACTTACAACGCCTAATGTGGTTTCGTTAATTTTAATTGAATTAACTTTGAGTGGAGATCCCTCATGTTTAAACCTGAAAACCAGGTTTCCTTGGGAGTTCTCATTAATGATCTCAACCGATAATTCATACACCTGATCAGTTGAGTTCTTGGTTAGTTCTTTTGATCCGTTATAAGTCTGCTCGACTTCCATAGGATTATTTGCCATTTCACAACCAGAAAAAATAACTAATCCTAAGACCAAGGCTAATATTAAGTGTAATTTTCTTCTCACCTTACTATCTCCTTTTATTTTGTTAATAACTAAATTTTCGTTATACTACCATATTTTTAATTGATTGTCAAGAGATTTATTCAAATCATGAAGTTTTAAAAGAATTTATAAAGCTAAAGTTGAAAACATCATTAAGAAATTTAAAAAACTCGAATTTAAATCCTTATTATCCGAGGAATATTTGAATTATGCAAAATTCCTTCTTAAAAATAAAACAGTCCTGCAGAAGTATTGCAAAACCAAAGTTAAGAATATGCTCAATAAAAGCTTACAAATATCTCGCAAACTCAAATTGAATAAAAATCTGAAAACTGCAGAAATACTCCTCATAAATCTGGATTAAAAAGACCGGATCCCTATCTCAAAAGTCATAAACCGGCACCCTATTTTTTAACAGAGATTTGAATCTCTGATTCCGAAAACATGATTATATGTGATAATAGCATCGCTTCGCTCTGCAAGGAAAAATGAATAATGAAGAATGACCTTCCTGCAAAAACAAGGTATCAAAAAAGTGTTTTGATAGCGAGTTTAGGTAAAAAAACAAAATTTTGAAAATTTATTTTTAGGTTCAAGATTATTTTTCGTAAATTACTAAGATATTGATGATATTTCGTGAAAA
>DAOVMD010000075.1 GCA_030630935.1 Candidatus Mcinerneyibacteriota bacterium
AATTCTTCAGCAGGTCGGCGACCAAAGGGAGTAGATCCCGATTTTTTATATCGGGAGAACTTAAGAGAACAAAAAGAAACAAACAAAAAGAAAAATATTTAACAGGGACCTTTACGAGACTTATAAGTGGCTTATTTAAATTGTTTATATATGTTTAAAACTGCTATTGCTTAATAAGACATTTGAATGCAAAATTAACTACTGAACACGTTGAACACACTGAAAAAAAATGTTTGCATTTGAATACTGTAACGAATGCTATTATAACAACATTTCAACACTTTAACAATCTCAACTCTCGCACATTTGAACACATGCAGAGCATGTATATAATAACTCTTGAACAATTGAACCATCACAACTTGTTTAGCATTTGAACGGTTTATTAACACTTCAACAATTGAACTATTAAAACATTTTTAACATTTTAACGTTTTTCAACTCTTGAACTATTTAACTCTTATTTACCTTGATAATCGTATGGATTTATGATATACTAAAATATAGATAATGAGGATTAGAATGAAGAAGAGATATTTTTACATTCTTAGTTTGTTGTTAATTATATTGTTATTACAATCATGTTCATCGAATTATTTGAAGGAAAAGAGGCATTATATTAAAATAAATAGATACAAAAAAAATGTTTCCCAGGAATATGGTAAAAACAGTTTCTCTCTTTCAAAATTAGATATTAAGGAAGAGGATATTAAATGGACATTGAGAGTGAAGTTCAAAGATTATATTAGTTCGGATATAATTAATGATATCATTGAAAATAATAATTGCACTATTTTTTCAAAGAAAGAAGATAATTTTTATTATATCTTAACTCCTGGGGAAAAGAACTATAAAAATGTTTCTTTTTATTATCAATTATTTAAAGACTTGAATCAAGTTGCTTTAAATAAATCAACAAAAGGAAAAGAAGTATATTATTCGGAACTATTAGATTTTTCTTTTGAGTATTATACCCCTATTGGTGAAGAAGGTTTATCAGTAATTTTTAGAGAAAATCTTACATCAGATCAGAAAAAAGAATTTTTACTAAAGTATAAAATGAAAATCTTGTTATTTGAAGATTATAAAAAAACTCTTTCAGAATCAAATTATCTTTATGTTAACTTCCCAGCAGAAGATTTTTTAGAAATTTATACACAATTAATTAAAGATGGTAGGGTGAAAAGAGTTGAATTTTGTTACGCAATTATTGTAATGGCAAAATGAACAGGATTAAAGTAAAAAAGTAAAAAGTGAATGACCGGCACCCTATTTTGCGTTTGTTTATAACGATTGGTGTATAAAGATTCAACTGAATGCAAAAAGAATTTTAACAGGGATGGACGGGATTAACGGGATTGAAAGATAGCATCACTTCACTCTGCAAGTAAAAATTAATAATGAACAATGAAGGGGGTTTCACACCCATAAATCATAGATGTGTAGCGAAGATCTAGCAAAGCGTCAAGCGAAGCGAAACTATTATGACTGGATTTTCTCTAATAATTCTTTCATTTGTTCAAGAAATAACTTAGCAGAATTCAAGGCATTTTTAGCATCATCATTTGCTGCAAAAAAACTTAAATTATATTGATTATTATGTCTGATATTTCTGTGGTAATCAAGAAGTTCAGTCCACTTTTCATTAAGTTTCTCAGTTTTAACATATTTTTCATGAAGGTATCTTGAAACACATAAATGATTCTTCTCCCTCCAACCATCATTAAATAAAATTGCTCTTGCTGAATGAAACATTACCATATAGGAAGCAATTACGGAGGAATTAAAGGCCATACTTTCTAAAGTTATCTTTGATTCAAGTAACCATTTTTCAGCTTTTTCAATTGAACGTGAAGCATTATCTTTAGATGGAGGAATCCTTCTTAAAAACCCGCCCTCAACGCAATCGTTATAACTGTAAGTCATTTAATTCTCCATAAATAATTATAGAACCAAATACAAGAGAGTTGTAAAATAAATTATCCTCGGTTTTGAGGTGTTTAATTTTCTTTGATGTAAGAAACAGAATGTTAATCTTATCTATTTTTGTAGAAATTTCAGAAGATAGTTTTGCAAGTTTGTTTTCACTTACTTCATCATGTATTATCCAAAAATCAACATCAGATTCTTCATTGTTCTCTCCTTTTGCACAACTTCCATATATGCCTGCTGATTTGATAAAATCATATTTTTTCAAAACAATAATAGATAATTTCTTTATATTTAACAATATTTTTATTCCTCTTCCAATAGCAGAATTTGCAACAAGATATTTCCCGTTTACTTTTTTTAAAATACTTTCCTTTACTAAAATATTTAGATATTTTGAAACCAGACCTTTACTGACTTTCAATTTAGAAGCAATTCTGTTGACACTTATTATGCCTTTCATGAAAATCACTTCATTGAGTATTTTAGTTCTTTCCTTAGTTGAAAATAACTTTTCCATGTTTACACCTCATAAACATATTGTTCACAGTACGTGAACCCTTTGTTCATATTATATAAACATTTTTTAGATTTGTCAAGTGTTTTTTTGCTCTTGATGTTACAATATGAAAAAGTAATAATGTTGCGACCATAAGATATTAAGGGGAGTCAGTCGGAAGTTTACCCCGAATTTATTTCGGGGATGAGGATACAACCGAATCGGGAAAGACTATTAAGGAAAAAGAAAAAAACAAAAAACAAAAAGAATAATTTTAACCACTAGTAAACTCCGGAGATTTTTTCCTTGAAAAGTTACATTGTTTTTGTTATAATTAAAAAAACGAGGAGTTATTATGTCGAAGAAATTTGCTTTATTTTCATCTAAAGGATTTTACTTTACCCCGTCGACCTTTTAATACTATTTATAAAAGAGATTTTTAGGAGCTTAGTCTGAAAAAGGATTTATTAATTGTAAAAAATTTATCGAAATCATTTTGGAATAAAAAAGAAAAACAATATGATGTTATAATTTCAGATATTTCGTTTAATATAAGCGAGAATGAAGCGGTAGGATTGTTAGGTAACAATGGTGCGGGAAAATCAACAATTCTTAGATGTATATCCGGATTAATGAAACCTGATTCCGGAGAGGTGATTTTAGACGGTATCAATAAAGATAATAAAAAGCGAGCATTTCTCTCCAGAATGTTTCTGTTAATTGAAGGTTCGCAAATGTGTTTCCCAAGATTTACGGTCTGGGAGAACCTTAAGTACATTTCAAGATTACGGGGAATGGATTTTAAAAAGAAATCAGATGCAGCATTAAATTACCTGGAAATATTTCAATTAACAGAGAAGAAAAATTCATTAATGCAAATCCTATCTACAGGAATGCAAAAAAAGGTTTCTATTATTATGTCTTTAATCTCCGATGCTAAATTAGTAATAATGGACGAACCTGTTTCAAGTTTGGACCTTGAAACAAGAGAAGCATTTCTTTCTCAATTTCTAAATGCGATTAAGCAGAATAAAGAAAAATCATTTCTCATTACATCTCACGATCTTAGATTTATAGAAAGAAGTTGTGATAAGGTAATCTTATTGTCGAAAGGAAAAATAGTTGCCCAGGATAATGTTAAAAACCTTAAAAGTATATTCTCTTCAAGTACTTTTTTAATTATAGGATCTATTAATAATATCAAAGATATTGAAATAGTTTGTAATAAATTCCCCGGAACAAAGATATTAGAAAGCGAAAACCCAATTAAGATTGAATATAATTTTATTCAACAAGGAAGTTATCAAGATATTTATCCTTTTCTTAACGCTCTTAAGACAATAGAATTCCAAATCAATTCTGTTGAAAAAGCAGTTCCAGACCTCGAGTTTATTTACAAAAAACTAATATTTAAACGAGATTAGTATGAAATATTTAATTACAATTATTGAAATGAAAATTATTGAAAGTAAGCGCTATTCATTTCAACTAATAACTGATATTATAAAAAAGATTCTACTTTTTGTATTGGTTTTCTATGGGATAAAATTTGGATTAAAGGGATATATTAATTATGATTCTTCAGCTGTTTTAATAATAAACTATGTGTCGTTTATCTTTGTATTTATCAGTTTATTAATTCCAAGCATTGTTACACAAGAATATATAAAGTTAAATTTATTGGAGTTTTTCTATTCTTTACCTAAACCCTTTTTTGTCTTTCTAATCTTACGAACATTTATTGAGATTTTATTTGAATTGGTCCTAAATGTAATCATTATATTTATTCTATAAATATTCTTCAAAAGTTTAGGGATGTTTAATTTGAATTTCTTAATAATTTTATTGCTTCTTCTTATTTCAAGTATTGGAACAATCGGTTTGGGACTTCTAATGGCAGGTTTAACTCTTTATCATAAGAAAATCGGCGGGATAATGGGGTTCTATATGTCAGCTTATTTCGCGGTATCAATATTTCTGAAAAACACAATGTTTGTAAATCTCTTACCGTTCTACAAAACATTCGGAATAATTAATGAAATTATTAAATACAACGAAATTAATATTGGCGGAGATGATATCCTATTAATATTTTTATCTACAATTCCATACTTTTTATTAGGATTATTAATCTTTAAAATCTCAGAAAAATGTGCATTGAAAAAGGGAAACTTAAAAGAGATTTAATAATACAAATTATAAAAGAATAGAGTGCCGATCTTTTATTTTTTACTTGATTTAGATGTGTTTTTATTTCGCTAATATATTATTTTTTTCTTGCTTTTTGGTGACAAATAGTACATAATGTATATGCATAATAACCCTAAACGCATTATTGTTGCATATAATTAACATGGATAGAGAAAAAAGGAATAAAAGGACAGTTTTATCAGAAAAGGAAGCAGACTTACTTGAGACGTTGGTTAGCAGGTTTGGTGAGGTCGTTCGCTTTGAGGAGATTTATTCTCTATTGAAAGGTGAGCAGAGACGGTAGGTTACGCGTAATTTGGTATATAAACTGGAAAAGAATGGCTGGTTTGTCAGAATTAAGAAAGGGACATATTATATATCCGATTTAAATTCAAGAGGATTTTTAAAATTATCTCCTTATAAAACCGCACAGGTGATAGCAGAGGATTCTTATATTTCGTTTGAGAACTCACTACAATTTCATAAAATGTTTGATCAGTTATTAAGAACCTATACATCAGTTTCTTTAAATCAACATAGAGATAGAGAGATCAATAATTTAGTATTCAAGTACAAGAAGACCACTCCTGATCATTATTATGGTTGGGAAGAAGAGAACATAGAAAACTATTTAGTAAGGATCGCTACTCCTGAAAAGGCTATTATAGATATGCTTTATTTTAATAGAGAGCTCTTAACCGTAGATTTGATTCTTGAGATTTTGAGGAATTACGAAAAAGATTTTAATTTTAATAAGCTATTTGAGTTTTCTAAACGAAACAAAATAATCATTACCCGGGCTTTGGGTTTTATATTTGATTTATTAAAATTTGATTCCACAAAATTTCATGAAATAATAAAAACTCGTAATGACTCTGCGAATCTAACTAAGGATGCTGAAATTTTTAATAGTAAGTGGCGGTTGTATTATAATAAAGAATTGAGGAAATATGAAGATTTTTAAATTTGAATTAATGAACCGACGTCAGCTTGAACAGATTAACAAGCGTACTTTAAAGTATCATCTTGCTGCAGCAGAAAAGGGGAAAAAGTTAAATTGTTAAAGAGTTAAAAAGATGTTGAAGAGTGCGGAAGCTAGGATAGTTCAATTGTTGAAATGTTAAAAAACGTTAAAGTGTGCTGGGGCTTTGATAGTTCAAATGTTAAAATGTTATTGTAGATTTTCGGAGGATGTTGATTTTACGGCAGTTGATAAAGATAAAATTCTATCTAATTGGCAGGTTGCGAAACAGCAGCAGGAAAAAGCAACCTGCGAGATTTACTGCACTGAAGAAGTATCAGGTTCTGACATTGAAAAATTAATCAATAATTTTAAATTCAATGAGATTGCAAAAAACGCAGATTAAGAAAATAATTAGGCATGAATTGTGAACCAATGAACCCCAGCACCAAATGGATGCACGGCACTGCATGTAGGGTTCGTAGCGCAGGAATGTTTTGTATTATATATGACAATGCAGTAATGTCGCATTGAAGATCTAGCGAAGTGTCCAGAGCCTTCGCCCTGACTAGAAGAATTTAATCCTCCCGTATGAAAAAAAAGAACAAAAAAAAGAAATATTATTTACCGCCCCGAAAAAAACGGGATAAACTCCGGATGCAGAGAAAAATAAAATCAAAGGAAAAAAATAAAGACTTAATTTGCATTATATATGACAATGCTTTCATCTATAAAACAACTATTTCCGCGTCCAGATACCCTAACAAAGTGCGTGGTTCTGGGTCGGTTCTCTGATATCTGCTCTCTGTTCAAGCAACGGAGTTGCTTGAGAATGCGACGTGTTCAGTAGTTATAAAATCCTTAGTGTAAACATTTATTTACTAACTTAAATATCTTCAAAAAAGTGTCCCTGTTTCGTTTCATTATTATTCGTGGGGGCATCTTGTTTAAGTAATTTCATTACAAAATTCTTTACGGCAGTATTCTTTTCTTCTAAACCGCTCTGAACAAATGAAGGCCCAAAAATTTCAAACCCGAATTTATAAACATTTTTTCGAACCTCACCATTTCCGAGATCTAAAAATCTGTCGAAGATTTTTCTGACGAATTCCAAGTCAAGTTTATTCTGAAGTCTATAAACAGCTTCGACCAAGCCTTTATAAATTGGGTAAAGAGAACGGCTATTAAGTGTTTTCGTTTCCTGAAATATATTTTCAATTTCCTCCTCCGGATTATCGGACAAGAGACAACCCCATAAAGCGGCATACTGATTTACGGCAGTTGGCATCATGTAATTCTGATAGTATTTGCTTAGAATCCTTCCCAATGCGAATTTAGTAATTACTTCTTCTAAATGCTCTGATGGGATTTCTTTAAATGTTTCATCATTCTGATTTAAATCATGTAAGGCTTCATCAAGTTCTTCTTCAGTTACGTATGCCCAGGGCGGATATGTGTCATGGTTTTCCTGTAAAAGGTAAGTTGTATAAAGTATTTTATGTTCTTTCTCTATTGGTTCTATTTCCATAAGCATTCTAAACAATTTTCTCGTTTTAATTTTTGAAAATCTCAAGTTCAGAAAGCAAACACCAAGAGACATTCTTTCTTCAGGAGTATATGCTTGATTCCCAGCTGTTACTTTCCATAGCATGAGAGTTGTTTCATGGTCAATTGTATTATAATAATGGACATGGAGGACAATATTTGTTATGAATTTTTGAATCTCTCTAAAAAGCAATGGTTTCTTTAAAGAACTAATCAGATTCATTAAATGTTCTATCTTTTCTTCAGTTTCAGGATAAGAATTCAAAATTATATCGACTTCTGAAAGTTCCTTTTTGTCACTTATGGGAATGATATTCGTGATAGTTTTCTTCTTTTTAGACATTAGGGCTCACCTCCATTTTTATTTTAAATACAAATGTCTTGACATTACATTAGATTGTAAAACAATTCTTTGCCTAAATGCGGGCAATAATCATTCAATATTTCTTCTAAAGATGATGATGAGCTCAAGAATATCCAATCATCAATACTTCCTAAAAAACAAAATCGTTCTACTATAAATTCTCTTTTCTTCTCATTCTCTAAGGTGAATCTCAGCATAGGTGTGTATGTTGCGAACTTATCTAATATATTAATTAATTTTTTATTTGCAATATTAAAAGAATTAGTTAAATTAAGAATGTGACTGTAATCTTCCTGATCTTTCAGATAAATAGTTATAGTTTTTTTCTTATAATCAATAATGAAATACTTTGAATCAAGATATTTCCTAATACTGCGATCAACTAATTCTAACTCTTCGTTTTTAATTGGAGAGACCAGTTTTCTCCGCATAAAAACCTGAGCATTTGGATTTTCATAAATCTCATATCCATCAGGGATAATAAACACGAGGTTGCCTGTGTTACTCTTTGAAAAGTAATATTTATTCTTGCCGGTTTTTGTTTGACCTTCATGAAGGTAATAAATATCGCCCTTTCTATTCGTCCAGGTTATTGCCATTTCACCTCCTCTTGTATAATTATTATTTTCATAATGTTATTTTAAATAATTTTTCTTAAATTGTCAAGTATTATTTTACCCCTGATGTTACAATATGAAAAATGACAAATTTTTAACAGGGACTATTGCATCGCTTCGCTCTGCATTTATGATTGATGGTTATTGACAAGATAAAAAGAGACCGGAAAACGATTGACTTTTATCTTGCCAATAACCGATGATGATAATGAAATACTTATATGGGTAGAGAAAAACAATATTCTTGAAAAATTTAAAGTTAATGACATAATTGAAGGAGTTTAGAATAGGGTGCCGGTCTATGACTTATAACTCGATAAAGTGTTTAAGTGTTCAATGCATGCTTTGCATGCGTTCAAGTGTTCAAATGTTTTATAAGACCGCATCGACTATCATCGATGCATTCCAAAAATAAAAAAATAAACCAATTGACTTTTTTGTATTTATCAAGTATACTATATATAAGCTAATAATTAAGGATGGATCAAAAAAAAGAAATATAAGTAAGAAATAAGGGTGGTGTACAGACTCTAATTAGTGCTTGTGAACGGGACCCTATTAAAACCTGAAATATAGGAGAAAGTATGGATGGGAAAATGGTAAAGAAATAATTAAAGAATCTGATTGAGGAAATTAAAAACAAGATCTATCAATCACAATAGGAAGCATTAAAGAAGGTTAATAAGGAGCTCATTTCTCTTTACTGGGGAATTGGTGAAAGTATTGTAAAAAGGCAGGAAAAATATAATTGGGGAAAATCTGTAGTTGAAAATATTTCTCATGAGCTTCAAAAAGAGTTCCCCAGTATTAAAGGATTTTCTGCTGCAAATTTATGGAGAACACGAAATTTCTATAATACATATTTAAGGAATCAAAAACTCGCAACATTGTCGCGAGAAATATCCTGGTCACATAATATCGCTATAATGGAAAAATGTAAAGATAATGAGGAAAGGGAATTCTATATGATAACATCAAAAAAGTATGGCTGGACTTATAGAGTTCTAATAAATCAGATAGAAAATCAAACATACCAAAAGTTCTTATCAAATCAAACAAATTTTGATAAAACAGTTTCTAAAAAAATGAAAAATCAAGCGAAACTTACAGTAAAGGATGAGTATACATTTGATTTTCTGGAATTGGGTGAAGATCACTCGGAAAAGGAATTAGAAATTCATTTAGTAAATAATATAAGGAATTTTCTAATAGAAATGGGTGGATATTTTACTTTTATTGGGAATTAGTTTAGAATTGAAGTGGGGGGTGAAGAGTTTTTTATTGATTTACTTTTATTTCACAGAAAATTACGATGCCTTATAGCAATTGAATTGAAGATAGGGAAATTCAAACCAGAGTATGCCGGGAAAATGCAATTTTATTTATCTGTTTTAAATGACAAAATGAGAATAGAAAATGAAAATCCAAGTATTGGAATTATAATTTGCAAAGATAAGAATAGAACCATTGTCGAATATAGTTTAAAGGATTTAAATAACCAAATTGGTGTAGCTTCCTACAAAATGAGAAAGACTTTACCTAAAGAGTTAAAAAGATATCTACCTTCCTCAGAAGAAATTGTTAGAAATCTGTTTGACTTTGATGAGACAAAATGAGAATGGGGTGCCGGTCTATGACTTAAACAGATATCAGATAGTTGAGAACAGAGAGCATACAGCTTCGCTGCGCTCCGCAATGAATAAGTAAGAATGAATAATAAACCATAGAACCACGTAGGGTTCATGGCGCAGAAATGAAGAATGTTTTGCATTAGAGATTTCAATGCTTTGTTTTAGAGCTACTGTTGGGGGTAAAACCCCATTGTTTATGGCTAATACCAATACTTTTCAAAGTACTAACCTTCATTCCGAAATCAGGAAGGGTGCTTGCACCCCAGTCTGATTTTGACCATGATTGAAAATAATAACATTAAAAGTTTAAAGAACAATTGAATGCAAATTTTCACCACCCCGAACTACGTAGAGATTCGGGGTAAACTCAGGACATCCCGAAGCAAAAAATTCGGGATAAACTCCGGACGCAGCGAAAAAAAATAAAACAAACTCGCTTCGCTCAAACTTTTTAAATTTACAGGGAACTGAAGAGAACTAACGAGAACTTTTTAAAGACAAAAACAAAA
>DAOVMD010000213.1 GCA_030630935.1 Candidatus Mcinerneyibacteriota bacterium
AAGGGATTAAGAAATGAAGCAATTGAGAAGCTTGAAAAATATGCTCCTGAAAATCTGGCTCAAGCACTAAGGATTCCCGGTTTCACACCTGCTGATATCTCAATTTTAAGTATATATCTCAAAGCCAGGCACTGCAAGAAGTAACATTATTCAGGGTAAAAAATACTTGACTTTATATTTATAATTATGTTATAATAATAAAAACTCAAAATAAATAGGAGGTAGTTGATGAAAAGAAATCACCTTTCCATCTTAATAGGTATAGTACTTATCTTAGTCCTTTCCAGCATATCGGTGTTTGCAGAACCAACCGGTATTCTAAAGGGAAAGGTTTTAGATGTGGACACCGGTGAACCAATTGAAGGGGCGAAAGTTGAGATTGAGAAACTTAAAATTGCTTATCTAACAGATGGCGATGGTTTCTATACAATTGCAGGTATCAGAATTGGATTCTATGATGTAAAAGTTTCACATTCCAATTATATAAGCAAAGTTGAAGAAGGAGTTGGAGTTGCGGCAAATATCATAACACCTTTAAGTTTCAAGCTAAAAGAGGGTGATCCCGAAGTACATAAGATTGTTGTCGAAGACAAAAGATTAACATCGATCGTTATTGACAAACTTAAGACCGTTACAGATCGCCCGGTCACCGAGAAAGAAGTTGATGTGATGCCGGTTACCTCTTTCTTTGGGGTTATTGAGACCTTACCCGGTGTAATCAGGCATGATGGTCAACTCCATATCAGGGGTGGTCGAGATGACCAGATTAACTATATGGTTGACGGTGTATCCATTACAGACCCTGTTACAGGAACATTTGGAGGGACACTAAACCAGAATGCAATTGCGTCAATGAACCTTATGGCTTCCGGCTTCTCCGCAGAATACGGTAAAGCTATTTCGGGGATTATCACAGTTGTGACCAAAGAAGGTGATATTAACTATGAAGGAGAATTTAGACTTTTAATGAGTGAATTTCTCCCGACTGCATTTGACCAGGGTAGAAAGGATATTCAATTAAGTCTTGGTGGTCCGCTCTATGTTGCAAAAGATGAAGACGGCAGTCCTTCTTTTCCCAGGTATACCTTCTTTGTTTCAGGTCAAAAAACTATAGGCGATTATTATTATTTAAATCAGGAGCAATACAATAGTGAGAATGATTACAGCAGTGATTTTGATTTTAGAGATTTTAATGATTTTTCCGGGAAACTCGCATTATATTTTAGCCGACATAAGAAGTTGAGAATCGGTTATCAGTTTTCATATGCAACAATTGACATTGTTACTGACTGGACAGATAAAGATACCGAACAGCCAACACAATACCAGGATAACAACCAGGTTTCGCTGGAATGGCATCATACAATTGCTTCAAACTTGTTTTATGATATTTACTTAAATAGATTTGAAAATGGCATTAAATTGACTGTTTATGATAAAAGACCTGTTGATTATACTAAGGAAGATTATCCTGTTTATGAAGACAGAACTTCAGTTGTTTATACAGCAAAGTTTGATATTACAAATATCTTGAATGAAGTTCATATGTTGAAGACCGGTATGGCCTATTCAATGTATGACCTGGAAGAGTATTTCCATATGTATCCGAAATCTGCGGATCAGCTTGACGAATACCATCATTATCTTGATGATGAAACGTTTTATATTCTTGACCTGATGGATTGGGAAGAGGATTTTACGGTTAATTTTGGTATTAGATATGACAGAAGAGAATATGCAGGATCTCAGGTTAGTCCAAGACTATCAGTCGGTTTTGCCATTACAGATAGAACGAAGTTCATGTTTGATTACGGTCAATTTTACCAGCCCCCAGCTGCAGAGTGGGTATTAAAAGGTAAAATGGATTATTGGATGGATAGTGGAAACCGCTTCCTCTCTGCTGAGAATGCAATTCAGTATAGTTATGGAATTGTCCATCTTTTCAACGACCATATGAAAATGACTTTAACAGCATATTATAAGAGTATTTCAGACCTTATTCAGTTTGTTCAAGGTGGTACAGGCTTTAGTAGAAGTGAAATGTATTCCCGCCCTGAGAACGTTGACCATGGTTACTCAGAAGGTATTGAGTTTACATTAGAACGACCATTTTACAGGAACTTCTTTTATAGATTTAACTACACTTACGCAGTTGCAAGAGGTACTGGCGGAAAGGTTAATATTGGTTCTCCAATAGGTGCAGCTCCGCAAGCTGAATTTTTCCTGGATTATGATATTAGACATTCTTTATCTTTAAATGTGATTTATGAAGACCAAGGCGGTGGATTCAGTGCATTATGGAGATATCAAACTGGATATCCGTATACACCTGAGAAATCAGAAAAGAACTCAGGGCGCCAGCCAGATTATAAGAAAGTCGATATTAGTATGTGGAAGACACTTCAGAAACTGGAATACCTTGGTGGAAGATGGGATCTTTATGTTACAATTTATAATCTCTTTGATATACATAATATTTCATACCATGAGAAGGACATAAAAGCCCAGGAATGGGGATCTCCTAGAAATGGTCTTGCAGGTATTAGAGTTAGATGGATGTAATAATATAGTTTAATAGGTAACCTTCCGAATAAAGGAGGAGGATGTGGAAAGTTTAAAAAGCTTTGTTTTAGTCCAATATTTTATGGATGGTGGACCAATGATGTTCCCACTGTTGATTACATCAATTGTCTCCCTTTCAATTTTTATTGAACGTTTAATTGCTTTCATTAGAGCTCGCATTGACACACAGGAATTCATGTTGATGACAAGAGAAGTTATTGAATCGGGGAACCTTGATGAAGCAATTGAAATTTGCGATATGCACCGAGGACCTATTGCCGCAATAATCCGGCAAGGGATCATCAGGTACGATCAATTGAAGAGATCTTCAACAATAAAATCCAGAGGTGTTAATAAGAGGGATATGGTTGAAAAGACACTTGAAAATGCAGCTACTCAGGAACTTTCATATCTTGAAAGAGGCTTGGTTTGGCTTGCTACTATTACCAACCTTGCACCTATTCTCGGATTCCTCGGAACTGTTACAGGTATGATCAAGGCATTTGATAAACTTGCCGAGGCAGGTCTTGGTGACCCGACTATTGTTGCAAGGGGAATTTCTGAAGCTCTGATTACAACTGCAACAGGTCTCTTGATTGCGGCACCTACAATTATTTTCTATAACTACTTCCTGAATAAAATAGATAATTTTGTCCTGGAAATTGAAGATTCAGCAGTTGACCTGCTGGATGCATTCGATAACTTGGAACAAGGAATTAAATCAATTACTGCTGAGGATTTAGAGTGAAAATAAAGACCAAAAAGAAAAGAGAAGCGATTATTCCAGCTGCTTCAATGTCGGATATCGCATTTCTTCTTATTATCTTTTTTATGGTCAGTACGGTTTTCAATGTCGATGTCGGTGTGAATGTTGTTCTACCACAAGCAAGTGAATACGAATCAATTATTGATAAACAAAATATTCATGTGACTATCCCGAATCAAAAAGATCCGGGGGCTGGTGCTCAAATCGGTCAAGTTCTTCTTGAAGGTGACCCAATCGAGATTGAGGATTTAAAGAATAAAATTCTTCATCTCAGAGCTGAGAATCCGAATATATATTATGTGATTTTAAAAGTCGACGAAACTGTACCGTTCCAGATGCTGAATCGAGTTATGATGGAGATTAAAAGAACAAAAATTACAAAGTTAAAATTGGCAAATGACTTTGAAAACTGATAATGCATAGCAAGGAAAGAAAATGAAAGTAAAACAGAAACCCAGACCATCTCCTGATATTTCATCAGCTTCAATGTCCGATATTGCATTCTTGCTAATTATATTTTTTATGTTAACTACAGTATTTTCACAGGAGCAAGGATTAAATTATAGAATACCAGAGACCGTAAAACCGGTAACAGAAGAGATGAGGAATATTGAGGTTCTCGTTCAGGAAGGGGGGAAATACATTGTTGATAATAAAGAAATTCAGGTTGAGCAGTTACGTGAAATTGCAATGGCACGTAAGGTTGCGAACCCAGAAATCTTTGCAGTTTTAAAGGTGGAAGAAAATACACCTTACTTATATATAATTGACGCAATGGATGAACTTTTAATCGGTGGAGTTGAGAATATTGCTTTTGTTCCTGCTGAAACAGACTTACCACCACCATAGATATAAAGAACGATATATTTTTTATATCGATTAAGATAAGTTTGGAGTGGATATGAATATTCTAAAAAGGAATAAAAAGAAGCCAAATATTTCATCAGCGTCCATGTCCGATATTGCTTTTTTACTAATTATATTTTTTATGTTAACTACGGTTTTTGCTTTGGAACAGGGAATCAGTTATCAAATGCCCGAATCGGTTAGATCACTTAAGCTTGACAAAGCACCGATTGATATTCTAATCAAGAATAACGGAACTTATCTTTATAAGCATTACGGTACTGTTTCTTTAGCCCGGGCAAAGAACCTTGCATATGCCAGGTTAGCAGTATACTCAGAGGCTCAAGCAGTTTTGAGAGTTGAAGACGACGTGAAATATGTTCATATAATTGATATGATTGATACTCTTCTGGAAGCCGGGGTGAAAAAGGTAGTATTTATCTCAGCGGAAGATTATCCGGATGATTTTTCAAAGTATTAATCCAGCTCTTTATTTTTACAGTATTTTTATTGCACTCAGGAAACTTAAGTATCTTACCTGGCTTAGTTAAACCGAAGATAATTAATTATCCTGATTATGGAAATAGATTCAGAAATTTTTTCCTTCATTTCTCGTAGATTAAATTAGAAGGAGAAAATTTAAAAAAAGGAGAAATAAAATGGATCCAGCTTATAGGTTGAGACTTCACTCAAGGAAAACTTATAATAAGAACTTGATGATTGCAGCAACTGGAGCATTCATCCTGCATTTAGTATTTGGAATTGCACTTCGTGGTTGTGATGCTCAGGCAAGTTCAGTTGCCCCCCCTCGTCCAACAAAGTTTGTTGAGGTCGAGATTTATGAACCACCACCACCACCGGAAGAACCACCACCACCAAAGCGAAGAATCATTAAAGACGTCAAGATTGTTACGAAGAAGGAACATGCAATCCCGAAGGTTGACCCGAAGTTAATTGAAACTGAAGAAATTGTTGAGATGGTTGCACCCAGGCCTAAGGATATGAATATAAAAGTAGTTGAATCCGAAAGGGCAAGCGGTGATACTCACCCGGCTAAATTACTTCATAAACAGATCCCTAAATATCCAAGGATCGCAAGGAAGATGGGAATTGAAGGCACGGTTGTTTTACAGATCATTGTGGATAAAACCGGCAACCCCAGGTCTGTTGAACTTCAGCAGTCCAGCGGTTCCGAGATTCTTGATGAAGCTGCGGTTCGTGCAGGAAAGAAATGTAAGTTCATTCCTGCTCTTAACAACGGTGACCCTACAGAGATGGGGGTTCTTTTATATTATAAGTTCATTCTGAAAGGTGAAGAGATAATTATTGAATAAAATTCCGGAGCTGTAATTAGGTTATGAAATTAGACGGGAAGCAAAAAAACATCATTGTAGTTGAAGTTATCTTTTTAATTGTCGGGATAATTTTACTGGTTGGAGTAGGTGGTAAGAAACCCGATCCAACAAGTTCAATTACTATTGAAAAAATAAATATCGCAATTACTCAAACAGAGCAAATCATTGGGAAAACGAAAACTACCTATTCAAGTAAATATTCTAAGATATTTATTGCGAAGAAGGAAGAAGAATTAAACTTATTGAAATCTGAATTGAACCCTGATATTGAGGATATTAAACTGATTGAAATTAAGGGTAAAATTGAAAACATAGAGTTTGAGATAACTAACTACAAAACGAAATTGAAAGCTGCTGAGGATAATGAAAAGAAATTCAAGAGTTTAGAAGAAGATTTATCCACTTTCAAATCAGAGAATAAAAAATACATTAAGAAATTTGCATCAACT
>DAOVMD010000310.1 GCA_030630935.1 Candidatus Mcinerneyibacteriota bacterium
AACAATTCAACAATCAAAACTCTTGCATATTTGAACGCATGCAAAGCATGCCTTGATAAAACACTTGAACATTTGAACACTTGAACGCATGCGAAGCATGCCTTGAACTCTTTAATGTGTAGCGAAGCGAAACTATGTCAAAGAACTGATTTATATTAAATCATTTTATAAATGAAATTCTTCATATTCTTTCTATCATTTTTCATACTATCCTCAAGATTACTATAAATAAAATTTTATAAAAGCGAGATTGCCGCGCTCGCGATGCTCCCTCGCAATGACAATCAAATGTCGTTTTATTTTTCATATTCTTTCATACATTTTTACAGTACCAGCTTTTATCTTCTCTGACTAAGTTTTTGATATTCCACAATCATTAAAATTAATTTTTTTGCGAATAACTCTCTCGTTTTCGGGCTATTTGCAGTAATAATATTACCATCAATTACAATGCTCTTATCAACATAATTCGCACCACCGTCCTTTAAATGCGCGAGAGAATCAAATGCTTTATATACTGTCAGGTTCTTACCATGAGCAATATTTGAGTCTGCAATAATCGCAGGAGCAAGCTGTAAGCCGCCTAACGGCTTGGAAGTTCGTCCAAAATTAAAGACAAGTTTATTCAGATCTGTATTTCCCCAAAGATGGTTCTTGGTTCCAATTCCGCCAATAATAATTAAAGCATCATAATCATCGATATTCACTTCATTAATTAATAATTCAGGAAAACATCTCTCTTTCTTCAAAACCCCTATACATTCCTTTTTCGTAGTTGAAGCAATTACAATTTTTATCTCGACCTTCTTTAAAATATCTTGAATGTCTTTAAATTCTTCGTCCCTAAAGTCTAAAGGAGGAATCACCATCAATACTTTTGTTCCTTGTAAATTATAATTATTCAGGTTAATCACTTTCAAACCGATTCTTTCCCCGACATCGGCAATCTTGTCATCTACCCGATCCCCAACTTTATTAATTTTTGAATTTAAATCAATCCTGGGTTTTTTCCTATCTTTCTTATGAATTAACCCGGTATCTGCTAAATTAAAAATTACCATCACAATACTAAATAAAATAGCAAATATAATAATAATCGTTCTCTTCATGCGATCCTTTCCGGTTATATTTCAATTATATACTATAATCAAATTAAAGTCAATGATAAATTTACCATGGTTACAAAGTTTTTGTTATTAATATGAAGTGCATCAGGTAAATTTCAGATTGAGACCGAGATGCTAGATCGAGAAAGTGGTGTTCCTTCGGAACTTAACTTATTTTCAGAAACTTTGGGGGACGTACATTACCTTTTTATCACAATGTACATTTATGTGCATCGTTATATTCAATAGTTCAATTGTTAAAGTGTTGAAAAAATTTAAGTGTGCTGAAGTTGAGATAGTTCAAGAGTTCAAGAGTTTAAAAAGTTCAAGTGTTAAACAAGTTACGATAGTTAAATGGTTTAAGAGTTTAAGAGTTTAAGAAGTTCAAGTGCTAAACAAGTTACGATAGTTAAACTGTTCAAATGTTAAGAGGATTAATTTCTTTTGGTCAGGGTTTACGAATTTATAATAAGATTAAACTTTTTCCGGTATCCTTTTATTTTCCCAATAGCAATTATTCTTTATAACAACACGCTGGTAATTGTAATATCAATACATCGTATTTATCAATACTTATGTGCTGTAGAAAAAATACATCAAATTAAAAAAGACTTGACAAATGAAGATAATTTTGTTATACTGATATTAATTGGAGCGCCTTTTAATATAGGAGTTTAATAAATGAAGGCATTGCTAAAAAATCTTGCAAGTATTAGATTGGGTTACCAGGTTCGCAAAAGGATAACCAACGAAGAAGATGGTATCTGTGGGATCTTGACACTGAAGGATATTGATCAATCACATATTCGATGGGACAAGCTGTTTAGGACGAATGATTTAGTTCGAGAAGATTTTCTGTTGAAGAAGGATGATATTCTTTTCCCGGCGAAGGGTAAGGAAATGAATTCTATTTATATCTCTGAAGAAGTTTCTCCGACGATTATCTCATCATATTTTTATATTATCCGAATCAAGTCAAGGGATCAGGTTCTACCCGGTTATCTTTCCTGGTACTTGAATCAATCCCCTGCCCAGAGATATATAAATCAATATATCAAAGGAACGGTAATACATTATATAAATATAAGTTCTTTAGAGGATCTCCCGATTGAGTTGCCCGACATTTCTATTCAGGAGAAGGTTATTGAGATTTTTAAACTTCAGAATCGGGAGAAAGAATTAAACTTTAAAATTTCAAAACTTAAGAACAAAATTATTAAACAATTATTATTAACTTCAATAAAAGATTAAGGAGCAATTAATGGAAACCAAAAGACAAATCTCTCAAGATGAGATAAACGCTATAGCCTGGAAGGCCTGTGATACATTTCGCGGAGTAATGGATTCATCCGAGTACAAGGACTATATTCTGGTCTTCTTATTTTTCAAGTATTTAAGTGATCTCTGGAAGGATAAGAAAGAACAATACATGAAAGAGTACAAAAATAACTTAACCCGGGTTAAACGTAAGTTAGACCGCGAGCGTTTTATCCTCCCGGATGGCTGCAGTTTTGACGATATTTACCGACTGCGAAATAATGAGAACATTGGCGAAATAATTAATACCTCCTTTGCGAAAATTGAAGAATCTAACAAGGAAAAGCTGCGTGGAGTATTCAAAGCTGACTTCAATTCCGAGGATAAGCTTGGTCGAACCAAGGAGCGTAATATTCGTTTAAAGCATTTAATTGATGATTTTGCAGATGATAAGATGGATCTCAGACCTTCGCATATAGGTAACCTTGATATTATTGGTAATACTTATGAATTTTTAATTAAGAACTTTGCCAGTGCAGCGGGGAAAAAGGGCGGTGAATTTTTTACGCCGCCGGAGATCGCAGAATTATTAGCCAAATTACTCGAGCCCAAGAGTGGTGACAGAATCTCTGATCCTACCTGTGGTTCGGGATCATTATTGTTGAAAGTAGCAAAAGAAATTGGAACAAATGACTTTTCGTTATGGGGTCAGGAGAACAACAACGGGACCTGGGCTTTATGTAAGATGAACATGTTCCTTCACGGTGTTGATAACGCCCGGATAGAATGGGGAGATACCCTACGGCGACCACTTCTGATTGAAGGTGACAGTTTAATGAAGTTCAATATCGTTGTAGCAAATCCACCATTTTCATTGGATAAATGGGGTCAGGAAGAAGCAAAGTCAGATAAGTATAATCGATTTCATCGTGGACTCCCACCCAAAAGCAAGGGTGATTATGCATTCATTTCGCATATGATCGAGACGATCACCAAAGAAGATGGAAAAGTCGGGGTTGTTGTTCCATTAGGTGTTTTATTCAGGGGAAGTTCAGAAGGGAAGATCCGGAAACAGTTAATAGAAGAGAATCTTATTCACGCGGTAATTGGTTTAGCATCAAACTTGTTTTACGGGGTGAGTATTCCTGTGGCTTTATTAATTTTTAAGAAGAATCGTAGAACAAAAAATATCCTATTCATTGATGCAAGCAAGGAATTCGAGAAGGATAAAGCCCAGAACAAACTCCGTGACGAGCACATAAAAAAGATTGTAAAGACCTATCAAGATTACAAAACCATTGATAAGTTCTCGTATGCTGCAAAACCCAAAGAGATTAAAGAGAACGACTTCAACCTGAATATCCCAAGATATGTGGATACATTTGAAGAAGAGGATGAAGTCGATATTCCTTCAACGATGAAAGAGATAAATGCGCTTGAAGTTGAATTAAAAAATGTTCAAAAGAAGATGAAAGGATACTTAAAGGAATTGGGATTTAAGGAAGAAGTGTAAAATATCTTGCGAGGAAATTACATGATTAATAAGAAAATTACACGATTAATTACACGATTTTATGAGCCTTCCATAATGAAAAAGAATAAGCAATGTAAACCAGAATGGACCCTTCGCGAACTGTCTATATTTAAACAACCTACATTATGAGAAAAATCGAAATGAAAAATAAAAAGAAGCAATCTAAAAAAACTGATATTCAAAAAGATGCCTATAATTCTATCCTAAAAGAAATGGTAAAACTAATAAATGATGCTCGTCGCTTTACGGCAAAATCAGTGAATGCTATTATGACTGCTGCATACTGGGAGATTGGTAGAAGAATTGTAGAGAATGAACAAAAAGGAAAAAAACGCGCAGAATATGGAGAAGATCTTATAAAAAAGCTTTCAAATAATCTAACTGAAAAATTCGGCAGAGAATTTTCAAGACAAAACCTTCAACGATTCAGACAATTTTATATTAAATGGTCGGCGG
>DAOVMD010000358.1 GCA_030630935.1 Candidatus Mcinerneyibacteriota bacterium
GGAGCTTTTGAAAAAGGAAGGGAAGATTGATGAGGTTTTTTTAGCGGGGGAGGCGGTTGTGAATGTGAATCGGGGGGATTGGCTTATGGTTGAGAGGGCTTTATTTAAATACTCAAAAGGCATTCAAAATGATAAAAAGACTATTGAATATGCTGAGAAATTGATTCGTTTACTCGGTAGTTCAGAGATGGAGATTTTATTAGATTTAGCAGAGTACTTTGTTGACCGTGGTAATAAAAGAACTGCAAGGAGATATTACAGGAAGATAATCGAGTTATCTCCTGATTCAGCGATGGGTAAATATGCATTGAAAAAATGTAAAGAATTAATGAAGTAGAGATGAAATCACAACTCGCAATTAAGAAAATTTATATAAAGACTTATGGTTGTCAAATGAATTTCAGTGAAACTGAGATCATCTCGGGATTATTTTTATCAAATGGTTTTGAGTTGACTGATTCGATGGATACAGCAGATGTAATCATCCTTAACACCTGTTCAATTCGAGATACTGCGGTTAATAAAGTAATTGGTAAGCTTGGTCAATTGAAGAGACTTAAAAAAGATAATCCTGATTTAATCATTGGAATTGGAGGTTGTTATGCTCAGTCTGATAGTGATTTCCTGAAGAAGAAGGCGAATTATTTAGATTTTATATTTGGGACATATAATAAGTTGAGATTAGTTGATATAATTAATAAGATTGAAGAGTCAAGGGTTTTGGATGATTATGAGACAATTTTAGATGTAGGAGTTTACCCAGATAACGAACAGTTTCAATATAAAGATATTGCATATAAGAATCCGGTAACTGCCTGGGTTCCTATCATGAGGGGTTGTGATAATTATTGTTCTTACTGTATTGTTCCTTATGTTCGTGGTCATGAAATTTCCAGGATACCAAGTGAGATAATTACACAGATTGAGGGTTTATCATCTCAGAACTATAAAGAGATTGTTTTACTTGGTCAGAACGTAAATTCTTATGGGAAACGTTTTGCTGATGGTATAGATTATAAAATTACTTTTGCAGGTTTATTAAAAGAGTTAATAAAAATTGATAAGATTAAACGAATTCGCTTTATCACTTCCCATCCAAAAGATTTAACTGATGAATTGATAGATGTAATGTCATCATCCGAAAAGATTTGTAAATCCCTTCATCTTCCGGTTCAATCCGGATCAACAAATGTTTTAAAGGCCATGAAGCGCCAGTATTCCAGGGAATACTATGTTGAACTTATTAAGAAACTCCGGGATAAAATACCTGATTTAGCTCTTGCAACAGATGTAATTGTTGGATTTCCAGGAGAAACCGAAGAAGATTTTCAACTGACAATCGACCTTATTAAAGCGGTTCGATTTGAGCAGGCATATCTTTTCAGGTACTCTTCCAGGAAAGGTACTGCTGCTGAAGCCCTACCCGATCAATTACCTGAGACATTAAAGAAGAAGCGGCTTTGGGCACTCATGGAAATTCAGGATAAAATTACGGAAGAGGAGAGTATAAAGTACCTTGGAACTGAAGTTGAGGTTTTGGTTGAGGGACCTGATCAGAAGAAGAATGTAAATTCATTCTCAGGTAGAACAAATTCTAATAAAATTGTAATCTTCAAAGGTAAAAAAACTGATATTGGTAATTTTGTAAGAATAAAAATCACAAGAACAACACCATATACATTATTTGGGGAAAAGTTATGAAACTAAAAAGTATAGTTTTTTGTTTATTATCGATGTTTCTATTTTTGAATATGAGTAACTCAGCATTTTCGGATACTGCAGTTGATGCATTAAAAAAGGGTGAGGCTTTAATAAAGTCCGGGGATGTAAATAAAGCACTTCTTGAATTTCGAAGAGTAATATCTCTTAAACCAAAGAGTAAGACAGCTGAACAAGCTCAATATTTAATCTCGGTATATACAATAGATATTTACTCGAAGATAATTGAATTGAAAAATTTATTAAAGAATTATCCAAAGAGCGAATTCAGGGAAGAAGCCCAGATTGAGTTGGTCAGACTATATTATTTACTGGATAAGTATGCTGACTCAAAGAAGTATTTAGAAATTTATATAAAGGCGAATAAAGAAAAGGGTAAGTTTTTAGATGAAGCTTACTACTGGTATGGGCAGATAAATTTAATTAGTAAAAATTATTCAGCAGCTGCAAAATATTTTAATTTAGTAATTTCAAACTATCCTAATTCAGATTTTGTATTATTTGCGAAGCTCCAACTTTCTTTAACCTTCATCAAAACCGGGAATTATATGGAGGCACGTAAGATACTTGAGAAGATTTGGTTATTAAATGATGACTTTAAAAGTTTAATAGATGAGTATTTAGATTTAATTCCTGAATCAGATACCAAGCGAAAAGTAGAAGAGACTGCGGAATATGGTATTCAATGCGGTGCATTTAGTAATCGCGAGAATGCATTCAAGTTTCAGGAAACTTTAAAGAAGAAGAATTACGGAACAGTTTTCATAAAGAAAGATGGAGACCTTTACAAAGTAATAATAGGTTATTATTCATCTCTTGAAGAGACGAATATCCTTTCAAGAAAAATCTCCGAAACAGAAAAGATAAGGGTGACCATTGTCCAAAAAAAGTAAATCCGGGAAGTCACTGAAACCAAGTGTTACCCCGATGATCAAGCAATATTTAAATATCAAGCGAGAATATCAAGACGCTATTCTAATGTACCGGATGGGTGATTTCTATGAGATGTTTTTTGATGATGCCAAGATTGCTGCGAAGGAATTGGATATTGTTTTAACTACGCGTGGCCGTGATAAAGGTCAACCTATCCCATTAGCCGGTGTGCCGTATCATGCTCTTAATTCTTATCTGACTCGATTAATAAAGAAAGGTTTTAAAGTTGCGATATGTGAACAAATTGAAGACCCTAAGAAAGCGAAGGGGATAGTTGCCCGTGATGTTGTTCGTGTCGTGACCCCTGGAACCATTCTGGAAGAGAATATTTTAGATGAGAAATCAGGGTCTTATTTATTATCATTATTTTACACAGATTTAAAGGATGAGATAGGTATTGCATATATAGATATTTCAACCGGTGATTTTAGAATTACAGCAGTTAAAGCAGATAATAATTATAATACCTTAATGAGTGAACTTAACAGGATTTCACCAAAAGAAATTCTTATCCCCGAAGAATTTTACAAACAATATAAATCAGGAGACCTGCCTTTTCTTACTCAGATTGAAGATTATTTTGGTACATTCATAAGCTCCGCAGAGGATTGGACATATGAATTTAATAATGCAGAGTTTGAAATACAAAGATTATTCAATGTATCAACCCTGGACGGTTTTGGAGTGAGTGATATACCACTGGGTATTTGTGCAGCCGGTGGTTTATTAAAATACATTGAATCAACCCAGAAGCAGGTATTAAAACATATTAAGAAACTTTCGCGGTATAACCTGTCAGAGTATATGTTCATTGATATATATACCCAAACGAATTTGGAACTCACAAAAACCATTTCTGACGGCAGGAAGAAAAATTCTTTAATCTGGGTTCTTGATTATACAAAAACCCCGATGGGTGGGCGTTTATTAAAGGAATGGGTTGAAAGGCCATTAATTGATCTGCTTCTAATTCGACGGAGACATTATGCAGTAAATGAATTAATTGAAAGCTCAATTAAGCTGAAGAGATTACAGGAATCATTAAGTGTGATTGTTGATATTGAAAGGATAATAGGTCGGCTTTCTGCTAACCTTGCATTACCGCGTGATATGTTAGCTTTAAAAATTTCCTTGAATCAAGTTCCGGAGATCCTTGAAATTTTAAAGGATTTCAAAGGTGAGTATTTTGTGGAATCGAAAAATTTAATTCTGGACCACAC
>DAOVMD010000123.1 GCA_030630935.1 Candidatus Mcinerneyibacteriota bacterium
AAGAGACTTATAAGTGGCTTATTTAAATTGTTTATATTTGTTTAGAGCGCCCTTTGCTTAAAGGTTCAATTGAATGCAAAATTAACTACTGAACACGCTGAACACGTCGCAAAAAAACAAGAACAAAAAAAAGAATAATTTAATTTAACTCGCTTCGCTCAAACTTTTTTATTTGACAGGGAACTTAAGAGAACATAAGAGAACTAAAAAAAACAAACAAAAGAGAAAAATTTTTAACAGTGACTTTAAAGAGACATGTAATTGATTTATTTATATTGTTTACATTTGTTTTAATAAGAATTTTTTTCTTAACAGTCCTGGAAGGACTGATGATAGTAGCCCAGCAATTTATTGCTGGGTTATAAAGTAAAAAGACAACAACAGTCCCGTAGGGACTGATGTTTGTTCAAAGGAATTAATTCCTGTGAATAATTATATAAACAAGTTAAATTCAAAATATATTAATAGAATATTTGTATCGTTTAGTAGGGATGAACGGTGTGGACATAAGTTAGATCTGCGATGCGCCCCTACTGCTATCTATAAAACGACTATTCTCTACTCTCTGCTATCTGCTATCTACTCAAGCAACAGAGTTGCTTGAGTAGCGTGTTCAGTAGTAAAATCTTTTTTAAGAAAAATTTCTTGACATTTACTAATAAATCTGATATTATGAATTTTAAACAAGGAGGAAGCGATGAAAAAGATTTTAATTTTTTCTGTATTTATTCTGATTGGATTATTATTTCTGACCATTTCAGCAAGTGCTGATAACTATGATAAAGCCCTTGATTACTACAATGCAGGAGTTGATCTCCATGATAGTAATCCTGATGCTGCTTTAAAAAACTATTTTAAGGCTCTTAATTATGATACTTCAATTGCTGAAGTATACCTGAATATTGGATTGATTTATATTAATAAAAATGACTTAGACCAGGGTGAGAAATATACTCTTCAAGCTTTGGAGACCTTTGTTAAGACAAAAAAGAAAGTTTCAGGGAGCCAAACTTATGAAAGATTAGTTGCAATTTGTAATAGTAATATCGGTCTTATTTATTTGAAAAGAATGGCAAAAGTTACCGATACTGAAACTAAGCAAAAATACCTTGAATATGCCTTAACTGATTTTCTATGGGCTCTTGAAGTAGACCCCACTTATTCAATTGCAAAAGATTATTATGCTGACAACTTACCTAATATTAAAAAATCTGGTCCGGAATTCTATGATGATGGTGTAGATTATCTTGATAAAGAAAAAAGTTTTGAAGCTATCATCAGATTTAAAATTGCAATTGATTTAGATCCGTCAATTGGGGAAGCACATCTAAATACCGGTCTTGCATATATGAGAGAAGGTGATTATTATTATTGTGAAATTTATTCAAAAGAAGCAATTAACACCTTTAGAAAATATAAAAAAGTAATTGCTCAGGGTCAAACCATAGAAGAATTAATTGCGATATGTTACTTGCACATGGGACTTGCATATATAGGTAAAGCCAGAGATGCTGATGACAAGGGTAATTATAGTGATGCAGAAATCTATCACAAGACTGCTTTAGAGATGTGGAAGAAAGGTATGACGGAAGACCCTACTTTCTCAAAGCTTAAGAAGGCTTATGCTAAATACGAAAAGAGTTATAAAGAATAAATAATTATAACAGGGGTCTGGAAAAAATACTATTGTTTGCTCTCGGTGAGGTTAACGAATTTTACCGAATATTAACATTTCTATTTAGTAATTAATATTAGCATTTTGATATTGTAACATCAATTGTATAAATTTTTCTTGACATTTTGCTAATTATTTGATATCATATTAATAATCTAAAAAAAAGGAGAAAAGAATGAAAAGGAATGTCATTTTTGTTTTTACTCTTGTAATAGGGGTATTTTTACTTATTGCCTGTGGAGATAGTGATACAAAGACTACTACTACAACTACGTCAAATTATGACCAAGCAATCGAATATTATAATGAAGGTGTAATTTTGCATGATACTAATCCTGATCAATCAATGGAAAAGTATAAATTGAGTCTACAAAATAGTACCGATATCGGGGAAGTCTATTTAAATATAGGCTTAATTTATAGTAACAGAGATGATTATGATAAGGGTGAAGAATATACAAAAACTGCCCTGTCAACTTTTCAAAGAACCGGGAAAAAGGTTTCAGATACCCAATCTCTTGAAAGATTAAAATCGATTTGTAATAATAATATTGGAACAATTTATATTCAGAGGATGAATTCTGCATCAGATGAATTTACTATGAAAAGACATTTAGATACAGCTCTTTCCTACTTTAAAAAGGCAATGGATATTGATTCGAGTTATTTAACTGCAATTGATAATTATAATACGTTTAAAAATTATGTTCCAAAACCTAAAGAAGGGGTAAATTTTTATAACGAAGGAGTTGACCTTCTGGATGCAAAGAAATATAAACAAGCAATCGCAAAATTTCAAATTGCAATTGAGAAAGATCCTTCTATAGGTGAAGCATATTTGAATATTGGATTATGCAATCTGAGAACCGGGGATTACAAAGGTACTGTGAAATGGACAAAAGAAGCTATTAATACATTTAAAAAGTATAAGAAGGTTGTTGGGGAAGGTCAGACACTGCAAGAACTAATTGCAATATGTTACCTTAATATTGGCATAACTAATATCTTGCTAGCTCAGGAAGCTGATGGGAATGGAGATATTCCAACCGCAAAAGCGTATCATAAAACTGCACTTGAGAACTTTGAAAAGGGTATTGCAGAAGACCCGACTTATGCAAAAATTAAAGAACTTAAAAGTAAATATAAAGATAGTTACAAATAGAATTTTCTCTAACTTAATATTTAACCAAAAAAGGAGTTTAAGATGAAGAGAAACTATATTCTAATTTTAGGTGTAGTTATTTCTGTATTCCTGGCATTCGCTTGTGGAGATAGTGATACAACAACCACAACTACACCAACAGGAAATTATGATAAAGCGGTAGAATATTATAATGAAGGTGTCAATTTAGATGAAAATTATCCAGATCAAGCTATGGAAAAATACAAATTAAGCTTACAAAATAGCACAGATATTGGGGAAGTTTATCTTAATATCGGTATGATTTATTTTAAAAAAGGTGATGTGTCTAATGCTGAGTATTATTTCAAAATTGCACTTGCAACATTTGAAAGAACAAATAAAAAGGTTTCCGGTACCCAGTCTCTTGAAAGATTAAAAGCAATTTGCAATTATGATCTTGGGCTCCTTTATTTAACAAAAAATGATAAAGCCACTGCGTTATCATATTTCGAAAAAGCAATGGATACTGATCCTGCTTGTACAAAGGCAAGAGATTATTATAACGCAAATAAGTAATTAAGATTAGGTTTTTATTTGGAATAATAACTTAGTTTGAAATAAATTTAGAGATTTTATATTTAACTTTTACTTAAGAATAGGATCATGGACTTATTCAGTTAAGATATGAAAGTAAATGTAAAGATTCATACAGAATAGGAAATATGAAAAAAGCACTTAGCATCAGTTTAGGTTCAAGTACAAGGGATCATTCGACTATAATCAAATTATTAGGAGAAGAAGTAGAATTATCCCGAATTGGAACTGACGGTGATGTTAAAAAGGCTATGCAGTTATTTAAGGATTATGATGGTAATGTTGATTGCATGGGTCTTGGCGGGATGACCTTCAAGTTTTATATGGAGAAGGAAAGAACCCTCAGGAGTGCTTATAAAATTGTTAAGGGGGCTATTCAGACACCTGTAGTTGATGGCGCCAATCTAAAAAGAACACTTGAAGGGAATCTTTTACAATATCTAAAAAAGAAATTTGATTTTGATTTCGGTGAAAAGACTTGCTTTTTAAACTCAGCAGTTGACAGATATTCTTTAGCGACTTCATTTCTAAAAGAAGATTTTCAAATTACTTATGGAGATTTCATGGTAATACTTGGTCTTCCTTTTCCTGTTAAGAAACTTAGGAAAATCGAGATCTTAGCGGCGATACTTATGCCATTACTTTCTCTTGCACCTGTTTCGTGGCTTTACCCGACCGGTGAGAAGCAAGAGACATCTCAAGATAAATATTCTGAGCATTATGATAATAATCATTTTATTGCTGGAGATTTTTTATTTATTAAGCAATATATGCCGAAATTTATGAAGGATAAAATTATAGTAACAAATACAACAACGCAAGAAGACGTGGAATTATTGAGAAAAGCCGGAGTTAAATATTTAATTACATCAACTCCGGTTTTTGAAGGCCGATCATTCGGGACAAATGTATTTGAAGCCGCATTAGTAGCCGCATCCGGAAAAGGCCGAGTTTTAGAGACTGAAGAACTTACCGAATTACTAAAAGAAATCAATTACAAACCAAGGGTTGAAAAACTAAATTAATGATAAAAAAATTAGTTGCGATCATTTTGGCTGGAGGTATAGAACAGGGGGAGTTAGCAGAGATTCTGGACGAAAGGAATCTTAAACCGCTTCTCATTATTAATGGGAAACCAATGATAACCAGGATAATTGAATGCATTGAGCAAGTCGATATAATCAAGAAAATTTATATCGTTGGAAGGCCTGAAATTCAAGGATTTGTTAAATTTACAAAACCAAGTCAATTTCTTGTTAATGAAAAATCTCTACTTGATGGTTTGAAATTAGTTTACTCAAATTTAGCTGAAGATGAAGAACCAATAATATTATCAGATGATATCCCTTTAATTACACCTGAAGTTATCAAGAAATTTATAAAAATAATTAATTCATTAAATGCTGATTGTTGTTATGTTCTTATTCCAAAAACCGCGATGGAAAAAGAATTCCCTAACTCAACAAGAACATTCTTTTCTTTAAAAGAAGGTAAGTTTTGCGGTGCAGATATCGGTTATTTAACACAGAGCGGATTTAAAGAAGCTGGTTGGATAATTGATCAGTTATATTCACGTAGGAAGAAAACAGGGACATTAGTAAAATTATTAGGATTAAAACTAACCTTTAAATTTATTTTTAAAATAATCAATCTTCCTGAAATTGAAAAAAGGATTCAGGAGATTGTAAAAATCTCAGTAAAATTTTTAATTATGGACGAACCTATAATAGGTATGGATATTGATAAAATAATACATTACAAGAAAGTATTAGAGTATTTAGAAAGAAGAAAGGGAAATGGATAAAAAAATTCTACGTATTATCGCTCATTCCGGAGATAATATTATCTGGATTGGATTTTCAATATTAATGTTGTTATCATTCTCTAAGCAATTACAATTTTTTGCGATTTTAATCTTAGCTGCAAGTATTTTAGGGGCAGTTTTATCTTCAATAATTAAGGTTATTTTTAAGAAGGAGCGACCTATAAAGGATAAATATTCTGAATATGCTCCATGGGCAAAATTCGATTTAAGTTCTTTTCCCTCAGGTCATATCTCCCGGATAGCAGCGGTTGCTTTTACTTTAGGTTATTATTATCCTTATACATTTATTTATATGGGGATTTACACAATAGTTCTTGCATATAGCAGGAAGAAATTAGGGTATCATTACGCTTCTGATTTAATTGGAGGAGTGGTGGTAGGTGCGGTGTCTTCCGCTTTGGTTATAGTCTTATTCTGGAAATTTAATTTCAATCAGCCATGAAATTCATTGTGGATGAGACTTTAGGTAAGCTTGCTAAATGGATACGGTTTTTGGGATATGATACAGAATCCTGCTTTCAGTTAGATAATCCTGAAATAATGATTAAAGCGATGGATGAAAATCGTATTATCCTAACGAGAGAAACTGATTTTTCACAAAATAAAAATTTAAATTTACAGGTAGTTATTATTGAATTTGACAATTTAAAAGAACAACTTCTTCAATTAAAAAAGCAGCTTGGAGTTACGGTTACTCCTGAACAATTTATGCGATGCAGTATTTGCAATTCTGAATTGAAGGTTGTGGATAGAGCCTTTATAACAGGTAAGGTACCGCCATATATTATTAAGACCAAATCAAAATTTAAATATTGTTCAACCTGTAATAAAGTATTCTGGGAAGGAACTCATTTAAATGGAATAAAAAAGTTAATAAAGGAAGTTTTCGATGCATAGAATTGGAGTTACAATTGGAGATATTAACGGTGTTGGTCCTGAGATATTTTTAACTGCATTTCAAAAAGAAAAGAAGTTATTCTCAAATAATCGGATTATTTTAATAGGTTCGAAAGTTGCGATAGAGTTCTATAGAAAAAGAATGAGGTATAATAATAAACCGGTTAAAATTAAATTTCAAAATTATAATGAATCAAATGAAGTATCCGGAAATACTTTAGAGATTGTAAATATCAAGAATACTTCATATATTCCGGAACCAGGGAAAATTTCAAAAGATGCCGGCAGAATCGCTTATTCTTCTATCCTGAAAGCTTGTGAAATGATTAAAGATAAAACGATTGATGCAATTGTTACATTGCCAATTAATAAAGTAAATTTGAGAAAGGCAAACTGTAAATTTACAGGGCACACCACAATACTTGAGAATGAATTCAAAAAAAGAATTTCGATGTGCTTCCTCTCAAAACAAATGAATATTTTATTAACTACAATTCATATTCCTTTATCAGAAGTACACATAGCAATTAATAAAAATTTAATTATCGAGAAAGTTTCTGCTGTAGATGCTTTTTTTAAAATTAGAGGCATAGAAAATATATTTCTTATACTTGGTTTAAATCCTCATGCCGGGGAAGAGAATATTTTTGGAGAAGAAGAGACTCAAGAAATAATTCCTGCAGTAAAAAGTCTAAAGAAACTCGGTGTAAATATTTCAGGTCCGGTTCCACCCGATTCTGCTTTTACTGAAATGAACAGGAAGGAATTTGATTTTTTCGTATGTATGTATCATGACCAGGGATTAATTCCTTTGAAATCACATGCATTTTTTGAATCATGTCAGTTATCGGTTGGTCTCGATTTTGTAAGAACATCAGTGTCGCATGGAACAGCTTTTGATATTGCAGGGGAAGGAATTGCGAATCCAAGTTCATTTATATTCGCATTAAAGAAAACTTGCAGGCTTTTAAAATGAGAGCAAAATTATCTCAGCACTTTTTATTTGATGGGAATATATTAAATAAAATTGTTAATCTATCAGGTCTGAAAAGAGGGGAGTCAGTAATTGAGATCGGTGCAGGAATGGGAACATTGACAGAGGTTCTTTTACCCGATGCTAAAAGAATCTGTGCATTTGAGTTAGATAGAAAACTTGTTTCAATTATGAAAGAACGTTTTAGTAGAAAAATGAATCTTGAGATCATTCAGGGGAATTTCCTGAAGTTTAACCTGGCTGATTTGAAAAAGGAAGAGAATGAAAAGTTTCGTGTGATTGCGAATATTCCTTATGCAATTACAACAGATATTATTTCTAAACTCATTAATAATAGGAAATTGATTTCATCAGCAACATTGACTGTTCAGAAGGAATATGGCGAAAGATTAGTCGGGAAACCAGGTACTAAAAAATATTCTGCGCTTACGGTTTTTGTAAACTCCTACGCAGATATTGACCTCCTCTTTAAAATTCAAGCAGCTGCATTTTCACCTGCGCCAAAAGTTGATTCGGTTGTTGTGAAACTCGATTGGAATGTGAAGGAAAAAGTTTTGGATTTAGATTCAAAAAAATTCTCTCTTTTTGTAAAGTTATTATTTTCAGAGAGAAGAAAGCAATTAAAAAATAGTTTAAAGATCCTGACAAAATTTGAATCTGATGTAGTTGAAGGGATATTAAAGAAATTAAATATCCCCGGTAATATTCGTCCTGAAAAACTTTTACTTGATGAGTTTATTATGTTATTTAAAGAGGTATATTGGAATGAAAAATAAAACGGCATTTGAATATCATTGCGCATCGAAGATCTAGCGCAGCGTCCGCGCAGCGTGGCAATCTCGCTTTTATCAAATATTATTTATAGTAGTCTTTACGGTAGTATGAAAAAATGATAGGAAGAATATAAAGCAGCTCTTTTCTTCCTTACACAGTTTTCGAATTTCATTTATAAGATAATTTAATATAAATCAGTTCTTTGACATAGTTTCGCTTCGCTACACATTTGATATTTATGGTTGATAATTATTA
>DAOVMD010000454.1 GCA_030630935.1 Candidatus Mcinerneyibacteriota bacterium
AATGGGTGTTTTATTTCTTATGGTCAGGGCGCCCGGCCGGTCGCCCCTACTTTGTTTGGGATACAATGCGTTTGTTTTCGAATAAATACATTTTTTGGTTTTTTTATCGCGCGAGTGTTTTTGATTTTAAATTATTTCACCGAGACGTGCAATTGCACGTCTCTACAATAACATTTGAACATTTGAACACTTGAACGCATGCAAAGCATGTATTGAACTCTTTAATGCAGAGCGAAGCGATGCTAAAGTCCAAATAAAATATTCCTTTTTTCTTTCGGGGTCTTCGAGTCCGGAGTTTACCCCGTTTTTTCGGGGTGGCTAAAACCATTTCGTGTTTTCTGTTAAGAAAATAAATCTAATATCTCTGATTTCTTAATAGTTTTAAAGAATCCTGATTCAGTAGTGATAATTTCATCTGCAAGTTTTTTCTTCTTTCTCTGCAATTCTAATATCTTCTCTTCCACTGTATCCTTCACAATCATTTTATATGCAAAAACTTTTTTATTCTGTCCAATTCGATGAGTCCTGTCAATTGCCTGAGTCTCGACTGCCGGATTCCACCATGGATCAAATATGATCACATAATCTGCAGCGGTAAGATTAATTCCAAACCCGCCGGCTTTTAAACTTATTAACATAACTCTTAAATCCTGGTTATTCTGAAAATCATCAATTTCTTTCTGTCTCTTTTTCATGGGAGTCGATCCGTCAAAATAAGAAAAGGGAATCTTTTCATGCTTGAGATACGCTGTTAATATTTTCAGGACTTGTACAAATTGTGAGAATATAACTACCTTATGTTTCTCTCCTAAAATCTCATCAACCATATCTTTGAACTGTTCATATTTACAGGAAGGAATTCCCTTATATTTCTTATTAATTAAACCCGGAAACAACGCGGCCTGACGTAATCTTAATAAAGCTGCAAAGATTTGGATTGATGATTTCTTAAACCCATTTTCGTCAATCGTATTCATAATCTGATTCTTCAGATAAAGCTTTAGGTCTGTATATAATTTACGCTGTTCCTTATCCATTTCGGAATATTGAATTATTTCAGTTTTCTTAGGAAGTTCTTTTAAAACATCTTCTTTCTTCCTGCGAAGAATAAACGGGAAAACTATTTTCCTTAATTTCTCTGTGGCCCACTTATCTTTCTTGGCCTCGATTGGTTTTGTAAATTTTTTAATGAACTCTCTTCTGCTTCCTAATAGTGTCGGGTTTAAAAATTCCATCTGAGACCATAACTCCAAAGTATTATTCTCGATCGGGGTCCCGGTTAAAGTCAATCTGTTGTTCGCAGTTAAAGATCTAATTGCCTTAAAAATTTGAGTTGATGAGTTTTTTATATATTGAGATTCATCAAGGATAATATAATGATATTTCATCTTATTTAATAATAAAATATCATTTCGTAAGGTATGGTAACTTGAAATTATTATATCATATTTCTTCAATACATCAATTGACTCAGTTCTCTGCAGGCCATAATGTAAGGTATAAGTAAGACTTGGTGCAAACTTCCTAATCTCATTCTCCCAGTTTAAAATTGTTGAAACAGGAACAACTATTAATGAAGTTGATTTTTTCTTTTTCTCCTTGAGCTTTAATAATAATGAAAGTGCCTGAATAGTCTTTCCAAGTCCCATATCATCTGCAAGGCAGCCATTTAGGTTATATTGATGTAAAAAATTAAGCCACGTTAATCCGGCATATTGATAATCCCGAAGTTTACCTTTTAAACCCTTGGGAATCTTTACATTTTTTATCTTTGTAAAATTTGTTAGTTTTTTATAAATCATCTGAATCCTCTTAATTTCAGAATCCTGATTATTTATAATGTTATTATATAGTTCATTAATGACTTGAAAATTATATTTTGAAACTTTTAACTTACCATCAACGTTCAGCCCCTCCTCTTTTAAAATTTTCAACTTCTTAATATCAGCCTTATTAAGAACTAAAAAAGTATCCCCAACCCTTAAAATACCATCTTTCATATTCATTAAATCAAAGTCAACTTCTAACTCGTTCTTATCCTCATCAATAAATTTGGCTTCGACCTCAAACCAATCTATACCCGAGGTCACTCTGTAAGCAATACGCCCACGTTTACTATCCTTAACTCGCTCGCCACCAACCCTTAGTTCAATCCCCTCATTTAAAAATGCCTCACCATATTTAATTAAAAAATCAACTAACTTCATATTGCCAACATGATACTCACGATTACTTGAGCCGGTAATCTTAGAAAAACGATTGCCTATATACCTTTTGATCTCATCTTCATAGCTCATATTACGCTTACAAAGTCTAACCTCTTCCCCTTCATAAAAGATAATGTAACCAAACCTGTCTATCGGTTTTACCTGCTTATGGACATAATCAAACATAAGATTAAAATATAATTTCTTTGGGGTTCTCTCTTCAATTTCTATATACGGTTTTGGGATAGGATAAGAAATCTTAATTGACTTCTGATTGAAATTTATTTTTATGAACTTTACTTTATTCTTCTTTATAAGTTTCTTGATGCGTTCTATCTGGCTTGCGGAAAAACTCTCATTCTTTTTTAAAATATATTTTAATATTAAGTACCCGGGTTTATCATTCTCTTTATAAAATATTTTCCCGTCGTCATTTATTATCCAAATATTAAATGGATCTATAATAATTTCATTAAGTAATTCAACATCATAAATTATATCGTTATCATCTGTGATAATTAAATTAGGTGTGAAATAATATTCAT
>DAOVMD010000223.1 GCA_030630935.1 Candidatus Mcinerneyibacteriota bacterium
ATGATATAATTCAATATTAATATAACAAAAAAATGGGGAAACTCCTGATTTGTTTAGAGCGAATGTTGCTTAATAAAACAATTGAATGCAAAATAATAATTTCTTTAGCAGGTCGACGATCAGAGAGAGGAGATCCCGACGCGAAGTGTATCGGGAGAACTGAAGAGTAAGGAACCACGTAGGGTTCCCTATTAAAAAACTAACGAGAACTAAAACAAAGAAAAGAAAAAGAAAAACAAAAACTAAACAGAAAAAAGAAAGAAAAAGAATTAAAAAGTGAGATTGCCGCAGCACTAATAAATTAGTACTTCGCAATGACAATTGCACGTTTGAGAGCTATCAAGGGTTATCAAGTAACTAAAAGAATATTATAACATAAAAATTACTTTTCATCTTTTTTCTTGACATTTATTATATGATGTGATATAATTTTTCAAAATTGGAGAATATTATGGATTTGAATAATCTTACAAAGATTCAGCAATCAGCATTAAAAGAAATCGGTAATATTGGGGCAGGAAATGCAGCCTCGGCACTTTCCCAGATGATAGGGAGAAAGATAGAGATGACAGTTCCCGATATAATGTTAATTTCCACAGAGAATATTGCAGAGACAATTAAGGGTAATGAGGTAGGGCTAGGAATATATACAAAGGTTTTAGGAGATATTAACGGAAAGATCCTGATGTTTTTTTTGAAGGAGCACGCATTGCAATTAATTGATATTGTAATGGGACGTGAGGTGGGAACGAGTCAGATTATTGCAGGCATTGAGGAATCTGCTATTATGGAGGTGGGTAACATCCTTGCATCTTCATATCTTTCTGCAATAGGAGAATTTACCAAGTTAAGGCTCATGCCTTCAATTCCAAACCTTGCTTTAGGAACCATAAGTGAAACCGTAATATTTGTAAGTAAACAATTTCAGGAAGCTCTTGGAAATGCACTCTGGATTGAGACCGAATTCCTGGATTCCCCGAACCGATTATCCGGGAATTTTTATTTACTTCCAGATGACAAGGCTTTACAAATAATCTTAGGGGCATTAAATCTTTAGGGACTTCTATAAAAAATTTAATCATGAAAAAAATCCCTGTTTCAATTGCAATCATCACGCAGGATGAAGAATCAAATATAAGAACCTGTATAGAGAGTGTTGATTGGGGTGATGAAATAATCGTAATAGACGGTGGTTCAATAGATCTGACCGTTGAAATTGCTGAGAGTCTTGGTGCAAAAGTTATTCATAATAAATGGCCGGGACATATTGAACAAAAGAACTTTGCAATTGAGCACTGTTCAAATGACTGGATTTTCAGCATTGACGCTGATGAGAGAGTTTCAGAAAGATTAAAATCAGAGATCCTGAATGTATTTGAAGATCCGGACACGCTTCCCGATGCATATTTTTGTCCGCGAAAAGTCTTCTATTTAGGTAAGTGGATTTCACATTCCGGATGGTACCCTGATTATAAGATTCGTTTATTTAAAAAGAGCAAGGCAAAGTGGGGTGGTCATAATCCACATGATAAAATCATTTTAGATGGAAAGGCGCAGAAATTAAAAGGAGATCTCTTACATTATCCATATAAGAATTTATCTGATCACTTGAAACGAATCAATTCCTACACAACCATCATGGCAGAAGGGCTTTTCAAAGAGAAGAAAAGTTCGAATATTTTTAAGATCATATTTAACCCATACTTTCGATTCTTAAGGGCATATATTTTAAAACTGGGCTTCCTGGATGGGTTTCAGGGATTAATGATCTCAATACTTGGTGCTTATTATGTTTTCTTAAAGTACCTGAAATTATGGGAGCTGCAAAAACTTCAAAATGGTAAAAAAAAGTTTGATTAAATCAACAATTTTAACACGGATTACTTCATGAATCAGTTTAATAGACAACCTGTTGTTGCCGGAACCTTTTATCCTGGTTCCGAAAAATTAGTTGAGAAACAACTCACTGAATTTCTGTCAAGTGATAAAAATTTCAGCAATGCTTTTGGAGCCGTGGTCCCGCATGCCGGGTGGGCTTGTTCAGGCGAAGCGGCAGGAAAGGTTTTCTCTTCCCTGGAACCTTGTGATACATATATAATAATAGGACCAAATCATAACGGGATAGGTGCGGGGATTTCAATCATGACTGAAGGGGAGTGGATTCTTCCTAATGGAAATATCAAGATCGACTCGGAATTATCAAAAGAAATTTTAAATAATTCAAATACCGTAATGGATGACCCGTCTTCACATTCGAGAGAGCACTCAATTGAAGTTCAATTACCATTTATAATTAAGCAGAATCCCGCGGCAAAGTTCGTACCTATTTCAATGTTTAATTATTCTTTGAAATCAATTTACAATATTGCCGATGCAATTGTAAAAGCCCTGGAAAATTATAAAGAGAAAACTTTAATTATTGCATCAAGTGACATGTCTCATTATGAAACTGCGGATTTTGCACGAGCTCAAGATTTTAAGGCAATTAATAAAATACTCGAATTAAATACGAAAGGCTTGAATGAAATAGTGAACAATGAACAAATTACTATGTGCGGGCTTGGTCCGGTTTCGGTAGTAATTGAAGTAACAAAAAAAATAGGCGCAAAAAAAGGAGAACTAATAATTTATACTAATTCAGGAGAAACCTGTGCTCCAGGAAGTCCCGAAGTAGTTGGGTATGCCGGAATAGTATTTATTTAAAAATTATGAAAAAGCAAATATTAATTAATAACTTCTTTAATGAAACCAGGGTTGCAATCTTAGAAGATTCTAACCTGGTCGAATTAAATATTGAAAGAGAATCAGCAAAACATATTTATGGAAATATCTATAAGGGTCGGGTTGTTAACATCCTCCCTGCAATGCAGGCGGCTTTTATTAATATTGGTCTTGAAAAGAATGCATTCCTACATGTTTCGGATGCTTCTCATAGCCTGAATTATTATAAAGATCTCTTTCAATTTACTGAAAATGGTAATAATGACACACCGAATTACTACACGCAGCATTCGATTGAGGATCTTCTGAAGCGTGGTCAGGAACTGTTGGTTCAGGTAAAAAAGGAGACGATAAGTGACAAGGGAGCAAAAGTCACAACGAATATTACACTCCCGGGTGGTGTGGTTGTTTATCTCCCCACGTTTAATCATGTTGGAATTTCAAAGAGAATAGTTGACAACAAGCAAAGGCAACGTTTAAAGAAGATGATTTCGCATGTTAAGAAAAATCAGGAAGGTTTCATTATTCGAACCAGGTCTCAAAACACAAAGAAACAGGAGCTTCTCAGAGAGATTAATTTCCTGCGTAATCTTTGGGGTAAAATAAAGAAGCGTAATGAGCATTTACCTGCACCCGCATTAATCTATGAAGATCCAGGTATGATTTACCGTGTAGTAAGAGACCTGATAACCCCGGATACATTTAAAGTATGGATTGATGATAAAGAGAAATTTTATAAGTTACAAACCTTTATTAAGGATTTCTTCCCAAAACTAAAGAATAGAATTCAACTCTATAATAACCCTGTACCATTGTTTCAATACTTTAAGATTGAAGGTCAAATTGAGGAAGTCTTAAAGAATAAGGTTAAGATGAAATCGGGAGCTGAATTAGTTTTTGAACAGACAGAAAGCATGACTACGATTGATATTAACTCAGGTCGATTCTCAAAAGCAACAAATTTTGAAATGTTTGCTTTGAAAATTAATATGGAAGCGGCAAAAGAGATTCCAAAACAGCTTCGCCTAAGGGATATTGGGGGAATTATTATAATTGATTTTATTGATATGTCAAGGACTGAGAATAAAAAGAAGGTAGTCAAAACCTTACAAGTAGAATTTAAAAAAGATAAAACATTTACAAAAGTATATTCATTCTCACCGCTTGGACTGGTTGAAATGATCAGGACAAGAAGAAAAGAAAGTTTATTAAAAAATCTCTACACAACCTGCCCTACCTGCAATGGAGAGGGTGATATTCCTTCATCGCAAACGATGACCTTAAAGATACTAAGGAAGTTAAAGACAATCTGCATAAGTTCGAGAGATAAAAACATAATGGTAAAACTCAACCCGTTCACATTGAAACTGATTGAAAAAGAGGATGAACTGAAGCCTGAGCTGAGTATCCTGGAAGATAAATACAAAAAATCCATTAGTTTAATTGCAGGGGACGAAGTTTCCTTTGGGGAGATCCTGGTAGTATCGTATAAGCACATCGTATAATTTTGCAGGAGAGTTAAATTGTTTTATATTAGCCCATTTAAATTATCCATGTATTTTCAATGCCCTCTAAAATACAGATTTCATTATCTTGATAAATTAGATAAGAGTTATCCAAAACCTGAAAATGATTATCTTATTCTTGGTAATATTGTTCATAGGACATTGAAGGAATTCTTTTTACAAAAAAGACACCGGTCACCGGAATATTTATTAGAACTGCTGAAGTATATTATTGATAATGAGAATAAAAAGAACTCGCAGGTAAAAGATGATGTAATTAAGACTGCTGAAGAATTAATTGGTAATTTTATTGAAAAGTTTGACTTGACCATAAATCCCGAGTTTCTTGAAGAGAACATCAATGTTAATATTCAGGACTTTAAGCTGCTCTGTAAAATTGATAGAATTGACCTGCTAAATAACGGGTACGGAATTATTGATTATAAAACAGGTCGAATTCAATTGACCCGAAATGAACTGCAGAAAAACCTTCCAATCAAGTTATATTTCATTGGAGCAAAGCATGGACTTGGTTTAGAAATAGAGAAGTTAACTTTACTCTATCTCCATTCACTTGAGGAAATATCAATTGGCCCAACTGCTTCAGAAATAAAAATTTTTGAGGAAGAGCTTATCGAACAGGTGAATATTATTAGGAATACGAAGTTGGAAGATTTTATACCGAAAACAAATTCGTTTTGCGGATTTTGTGAATTTAAGTTATTCTGCTCTGAATTTAAAAATAAGAATGTACAATTTAATATTGATTCTAAAAAATCTGATTTTTTAAATAAGGTCAATATCAGTATCTCTGAATTAATAAAGATGGAGAGCTTAAAGAGATTACAGAAAAAAATCCCCGAAGTTTTTCGGGAGCTGACAGAATCTGACTGGTCAATTCTTTATTATGATTTTAAGAATAAAACTGAATTAATTATTCGAGATAAAAAGAATGATTCATTAAGGTTGCCGCCAAAGAATTTAATTATTAAAATTTCCAAACAAGCAATCACATCAGGGAAAATATTTAAATTTGATAACAAAAACTTTAGTGTTCTTAGTTTTCCATATTCATCAGAAGATTTTCGATTTAATTCTAACCTTTTAATTCCTTTAAAACTGGACTTTCAGTTAAAAGAAGAGCTACAAATTATTAGCTACACTGCTATAAATCTGCTGAACCAATTGTTCCGTGAATATAAAAACTATGAGTCTAAGAAAGACGGGTTAACCGGATTATTCATGCAGAGATACTTCAAAGAAGAAGTTGAAAAGATGGCTCAAGCATCTGAAACTTTCAGTGTAATCCTATGTGATATCGATTTTTTTAAGAGAGTTAATGATAACCACGGTCATCTGTTTGGAGATTATATTTTACAATCTATCTCAGCAATAATTAAAGAAAACCTTCGCGAGATAGATTTCTGTGCACGGTATGGCGGGGAGGAATTTGGAATTATTCTACCTGGATTAGATGAAGTGGATGCATTCTTTATTGCAGAGAGGATTAGAAAAAGAATTAAGCGTAAGAGTTTTAAAGTAAATAATTCA
>DAOVMD010000091.1 GCA_030630935.1 Candidatus Mcinerneyibacteriota bacterium
TACACGATTATGGGATAAAAAAAATGAATAGAAAAGATGAATACCTATTTGATTATAACTATATAATAAATTTGGGTTTAATCTTGTACTAAGAAGTTTTTTCATTAGTTTTTTCTATTCCTTTTAATAATCCCATTAATCATGTTGCTGGAATCTTTGATTCCAATCTCTGTTAAAAATCTGAACTTAGGTATTTTTTTTCTCTCCGTGTCCTCCGTGTCCGGAGTTTACCCCGTTTTTTCGGGATGGTAAAATATCTTTTTTTTTTGCTTTTATTTGTAAACTCCATTAAGACAGGCAAATGGGGTGGAGGAAGCTGAAAGTCCTGTAAATATCGTATTATTTGATAAATAACAAGGTTCTGTGAATAAACATTTCACAGTACCAATTATAATATTTAGGAGGTTTTGATGAAGAAACTAATTGCATTTTTAATAGCAGGTGTATTGATTTTTGGTATGATTTCATGTTCACCACCGTCCGACCCCAACTCCAAACCTACTCCAACAACAGAGCCCGGGGAAAAGATTAGGGTTGGTTTGGTTTTATCAGTTGGCGGGAGAGGAGATAAGTCGTTTAATGATTCTGCATATCGTGGTTTGGTTTGGGCAAGAGACAGGTTAGGAGTTGAGATCACGGAAGGTCAGCCTAAGCAAATGGCTGAAGATGAAAATTACATCAGAACATTTGCAGAAGAAGGTTATGATATTGTAATTGCAGTTGGTTTTTTAATGAAGCCGGCAATTGAAAAGGTCGCGAAAGAATTTCCAAATCAGAAATTTGCAATAATAGATGAGGTTGTAGATGCTCCCAATGTTGCTTCCTTAGTTTTTGAAGAGCATCAGGGTAGTTTTCTTGTAGGAGCCTTAGCAGGCTTGAAGACAAAATCAAATAAAGTCGGATTTATCGGGGGAATGGATGTTCCTCTTATTCATAAGTTTGAAGTTGGATATCAGGAAGGTGTAAAATATACTAACCCTGAGGCTAAGGTTTATATCAAATATACCGGGTCTTCATCTGACGCATTTCATGATCCGACAAAAGGGAAGCAATTAGCAAATGCAATGTTCAATCAGGGAGTAGATATTATTTATCATGCAGCGGGCTCAACCGGGAATGGTGTAATTGATGCCGCGGCTGAGAAGAAAAAGTTTGCAATTGGAGTAGATTCAAATCAGAATTATATGCGTCCGGGATTTGTTCTAACCAGCATGGTTAAGAAAGTAGATGTTGCGGTTTTTGAGATTATTAAAGAAGTTAAGGAAGGTCGCTTTAAAGGTGGGGTACATAAATTTGGTTTAGAAAATGATGGTGTCGGTTATGCCCTTGACGAATATAATAAGGATTTAATAGATCAAAAAATGAAAGATAAGTTAGAAGAAATAAAATCCAAAATAATTTCCGGGGAAATAAAAGTAACCAACTATATAGAAGAGCAGAAAAACAAGTAAGCAATTTCCCTGCATATCTCTACAATTAAATCCTGGTAAGTTAAATGTCAAATTATATATTACAAGTAAAGAGCCTTAATAAAAGTTTTGAAAATGTTCATGCAGTAAAGACTGCATCCGTTGATTTTATAGAGGGAGAGATCCATTCAATTATTGGTGAAAATGGTGCGGGCAAATCCACTCTGATGAATCTCATAACAGGATTATATGAACCTGATTCCGGTAAAATAATTTTTAAGGGCTCAGAGATTGTGTTTAAATCACCTGCTGATTCGTTAAAGGTAGGAATAGGAATTGTTCATCAGCATTTTATGTTAATTGATGAGTTTACAGCAGTAGAAAATATTATTTTAGGAAATGAAATTAAGAAAAACGGTTTCCTTGACATTTCAACAGCCAGGATAAAGATTTCTGAGCTCCAGGATAAGTACGGATTTAATTTTCCTTTAAATAAAAAAGTAGGAGAGTTAACAGTTGGTGAAAAGCAGCAGATAGAAATTTTAAAAATTCTTTTTAGAGAAGCAAACTTTTTTATATTTGATGAGCCTACCGCAGTTTTGACTCCAATAGAAGTGGAAGGTTTATATAAGATATTTAGAAAATTAAAAGAAAATAATAATACCATTGTATTTATTTCACATAAATTAAAAGAGATATTTTCGATATCTGATAGAATCAGTGTAATGAGAAATGGTGAATTAATAGGTACATTTAATTCTGATGAGGTCACAAAAGCGGGAATTGCAGTTAAAATGGTCGGTCATGAAATCGATATTACAAAGATTGAGGAAAGAATTCCCGGTGAAATTCTTTTTGAAATGAGAGATGTCGAACTTTTTCTTAAGAAAAAGAAAGTACTTCATAATATAAATTTAAATATCAGGGCAGGTGAGATAGTTGGGATTGCAGGGGTTGAAGGGAATGGTCAGGATGAACTTGTAAGTTCAATTATGAGTTTAGTTAAAATCAATTCCGGAGCAATCTTTTTCAGAGATCAAGAAATTAGCTCTTTATCAACAGAAGATAAGATAAAACTTGGTTTCTCAATTATTCCATCAGATAGATTAAAAACCGGTGCTGTAACAGAGTTTACTCTTAAAGAAAATGTATTATTAGGCTTGCATAATTTCCCTGAATTTAGAAGAGGAATATTTATTAATCTTGAAAAACGGGATACTCTGATTAAAGATATTATTGAAAAATTTAATGTAAAAGCTGAAAGTATTAACCAGGAATTCGGTAATCTATCAGGGGGTAATCAACAGAAGATTGTTGTTGGGAAATCAATATTTAAGAATCCTGAGATATTTATTGCCCATCATCCAACACGGGGATTAGATATCTCAGCAACAGAGTTTGTCCACTCAATCCTTGAAAATCTTAAGCAGAATGATGTTGGAATTTTACTTATCTCATCAGATCTCGAGGAATTATTACGTCTTTCAGATAGAATTTATATTATGTATAAAGGTGAATTACTGGAAGAATTGCAGGGTAAAAGTGTGGAGATTAATTCAATCTGTAAGCTAATGGCAGGAATAAAGGATTGATTATGCACCGTTTTGTACATTTTTTTATAAGAAAATAAGAAAAACCTTCAAAATTTACCGCTTTTTTATTGTTTTTCTTGGCATATTATTTGCACATATAAAGGATAGCTCTTTAAAGGAAAAAAAACTTGACAATATTTGCTTTTTATGTTATACTTCTTTAATGCAAGAATGCAAAAACATGTTTATTATGAAGAATACAATAGCAGAAGTAGACATATTTAGAATTCATGATGACGTTGTCTGGAGAAATCTGGATGGCGAAGGTGTTCTTTTAAATCTTGAGAATAATTTTTACTATTCCTTAAATGATACCGGTACCCTTATCTACGAACAGATAAAAGAAGGTCGAAGTGTGCATCAGATACTGGAGTATTTTTTTAAAGTATTCAGTGGCGAGGTTGCAGCTGAGACGCTGAAGAAGGATGTATTTGAGGTGCTTGCGGATCTGTTAAAAGAAGGATTGATTGAAAGAATTGTAAGTGCAAAGAAAGCAAGTGAAAATTAATTCAATTGAAAAATTCTTTTTAGTTTTAAATGTTTTATTTCTTGGTGTGATAGTTAACATTTTCTTAGGAGTTGTTAATTTCACACAATTGATTAAGAAGCTGAAACCGGAACGAGTTTCTAAAAACTCCCGGCATATTTCAATAGAAGAGATATATAGGATTTCATATAAAGTTCTTTATACATCGTTATTTGGATATTTAATTTTTCGTCCAACATGCTTAAGGAAATCACTTGTACTTTATAGGGTTTTCAATCAATATGGTTATCCTGTTATGATTAACTTAGGTGTCAAGAAGGAATCAGGCTCAGTCACTGCGCATAGCTGGTTGACCTTGGATGGAGATCCAATATTTGAGAATTCTGAAATATTATCTGAGTATAATATGATTTATAATTATCAATAAGGATTTGAAAATTGAAAGAGCAAAATATAAGTTTCTTAAGACGAAAGATTAATAAAACCATGATTCCAATCACTTGTAGTTTGGAATTAACTTCCCATTGTAATTATGATTGTATCCATTGTTTAAGAGACTTACGATACAAGGAAGAATTAACAAGGGAAGAGCTCTTTGATATCTTACAACAACTAAAGGATATCGGAACAATGGAACTTGCCATAACCGGTGGTGAGGTTTTTTTAAGAAAGGATATCTTCGATATTTTCGACAAGGTATTTGAACTTGGATTCTATACAACCTTATTCACGAATGGATTTTTAGTAGATGAAGCAAAAGCCGCGCGAATAAGTAACTACAAATTCCGCAGTGTGGATATTAGCCTTTACGGGATGACTCCGGAAATCAATGATTTGATAACCCGTGTCCCAGGTTCATTTGAAAAGACCATCAAAGCCATTCTAACTTTGAAGAGGCTTGGAATGACAGTTCAGGTAAAGACATTGTTGATGAAGGAGAATTTCAATGAACTCAACAAAATTCGAGAATTTGTTGAGAAGAACGATCTTCTTTTTTCCTTTGACCATGTAATGTTCTCAGGAGACTCTGGGTCTACTGAACCTCTTGGACATGTTCTGGATGAAGACCAGGTTAGGCATATTGAAAACATCCGTTTTGAAATGGGTGGCCGTGCCACATTCCAGGATGATATTGATAGAGGTAAGAATGTTCATGATATAATGTGTACAATGGGTAGAAATGTTCTTGCAATCACACCGATTGGTGATGTGTTACCCTGTATAACTTTAAGATATCCTGTTGGGAATTTGAGAGAGCAGTCCCTTATAGAAATTTGGGAGAACTCAGAAAAATTAAGCTGGATAAGAAGCTTGAAAGATGAGCATTTTGAGAAATGTTTTAACTGTTCTTTAAAAAAAATTTGCCGGGTATGCCCCGGATTAAATTATACATTTAATAAAGATTTTTTTACACCTGCTTTACAGAAATGCAGGTTATCAAAAATTAAGCATGAAATGGAGGCAGACATATGACAACCCCTATTAAATACCACAAGCCGGTTTTGATAAAGTATAATAGGATGAATAAAATTACGAATACCAGTGGTGCCCTTGAAGGAACCGCAACATCAACATCTTGCGCTCTTGGCCGATGCGGCGGTGAGCCTGGTCCTTTAAAAGGATAATTATTTTAATTATAAGACTATAAATAAATTATGAAGGATCAAGGATTACCAGAAACATAAATATTTATATTGATAAATTAAAGATATTAATAAAGCGGTCGACAGACCGCTTTTTTTTACAAGGGGAATATGAAAAGAGCCATTGAACAAATAAAGAATGCTTCAGATTTGAAATTTAAAGTAAAGAAAAAGATTTTTGAATTATCAATAAATTTTTCAACAAACCGCGCGAAACTTTTCAATGCATTCAATAATCTAATTCTCTGGGATAAGGTTTTTCAGAAGCCGGAATTAAATAATTTTAAATTTTATCTTATTGATACACGCGAGATTAATCTCCCCATAGTTTTTGATACACCGGAGAATTTTAAACTGCAGAAGAAAATAGGTGAGATTGAATATTATATTCATCCAAAGAATAATGAAATTTTATTTATTCAGATTTATAAGTCAATCAGATTCTATATTGATCTTGAAGAAAAATTGGTATTTGGAGCGTTAGTATTAGGTAAGATTTATTCAGATGATTTTTTAGCACAGTTTATAATATTTCCAATACTTGACTTTATTTTAAAGGACTTAGGTTATTTTTCCATTCACTCAGGTGGAATTGTAAAAGGTAGAAAGGCAGTAATTTTCCCGGCCCGGAAGGAATCAGGGAAGACAACACTATCATTATATTTAGCACGAAATGGCTTCGGCTTTTTAGGGGATGAGACAATTTACGGGACTTCAGCAGAGTCAGGTGTAGAGTTATTCGGATTTCCCCGGCAGATAAAATTATATAATGATTCGATTAAGTTTTTCCCAGAGATCTCTAAACTGAACGAATTTAAAGATATAAAATTAAAAAGATTCAAGGTCAGATTTCCGGTGGATAAACTTCTTAACCTGAATATTAAAAAGAAATCCGGACCTGGTTTTATTATATTCCCCAGCCGGGGAAAGAGATTTTCAATTAAACCATTGAAAAAGATTGATGCGGTAAAATATATTGTTCCTGAATCTGCAGAATTCATTGGGAAAAAGATTGCAGTTGAATATCTGGATTTTATACATAAGTTAATCGACGAGAGCAGGGTATTCAAATTAGTTACCGGTTCAGACTTAGATTTAGTAACCAGAGAAATTTCAGGGTTGTTCCAATGAATAAGAAATTCGAAGCTTCAGTAGATGAACTGAATTTGAAATATTTAGATATCTCTTTAATGACCTGTTCCGGACTTTTCTTATTATTAACGCCATTATTATTCTGGTATAAAACAAGTAATCCTTATATTATCAAAGATGTTTTTTTTCAAGCCATTTCATTTTTAATCCTGATATTGTTTTTAACACGGTTTGTAATGAGTAGAGAATTTAAATTCTTGCGTCTTCCGGTTATGCTGCCGTTTATGATTTATGTGATATTTACTTTTGTCTCTATTACATGGGCTTGGGGAAGGTATGAGGCATTTTATGAATTTATTTATCGTATGACGGGAGGGTTCCTGGTATTCTTAATTTTCGTAAATATCATAAACTCAGAAAAGAAACTACATATTTTATTTTATATAATTATCTTAACCGGTGTACTCGTATCAATATATGGAATTCCCCAAAGTTTTGGAGTTGAAATTTTACAACCGGTAAAAAATTGGCAGAGTCCGTTCGGAACCAGGGTAATGTCAACTCTCGGCAACCCCAATTTCGCAGCAGGATATTTATTGGGAGTTCTACCTTTATCCCTGAGTTTATTTTTATTTAGTAAGAGAAGAACAACCTTTTTCAGGATTCCTTATAAATTTATTTTTGGAGTTACGAGCGTAATAATTTTATGGTGTCTCATTGCCACCCAGACCCGGGGTGCTCTTGTTTCGATGTTATTCGGGATAGTGTTGTTTATTTCCATATACTTTTATATTAAAGTTAAATCTGTAAAAAGTGAAGTTCCGGTTAACGGTTTGAATTCAGACCAGACCTCTGCAACGAAGCGGGTGCCTTTTCTTATTCCAATAAGTATTGTACTGGTTTTAGTTTTTATTTTAATCTTTACAACCGGTGGTATTGGCAAAAGGTTAGCGACTACAAAGCGTCAGGTTCTATTCTCAGAAGGTAGTATTGGTCAAAGATATTTAATGTGGAATGTTGGCCTTAAGATTGTTAAGGATAAACCTGTACTGGGAACGGGAATAGGTATGTACCGATTGCTCTACCCGGATTACCAGGGTGAATTTCTCATGAATGAAAATTTTATTCGGCAAAATACTCATGCAAGACATCCGCATAATGAATTTATCGAGAATGCAAATGACCTTGGTTTTTTCGGGTTAATTGTGTTTCTATGGCTTATGTTTTCAATAGTAATATTTGGTTTCAAATTACTACATAAATTATTTGATGATAAAATCTTTCCTTATTTATTCGGGTCACTGATCACTGTTATTATAATGTTGTTCCATAACCTTGTTTCGGTTGTATTAAGATATACTTCACCGATGCTGATATTCTGGAGCGCAATAAGTTTTATATTTATAATTTATGGACTTCGAGTAAAATCAAGTTTACCCGATTATAAAGTTTCGGAGATAAAAGGGTTATTTAAAAATCTATTTTCATTCAGGAAAGAAACGTATTGTACAATTTTAGGGTCTGTAAAAATGATATTCAATCGTATTGCAATAGTCGTAATTATCTTTTTAATTTTTTTTACTCTATTCTGGACAAGACATAATTATCGGATGCTTATGGCAAGTAAGAATTTCTCTCATGGCTTAGGTTTAGTTGAGCTAACAGATAAAAGAGCATTCCCGCCTAATATGCCCCCTGAAGTTATTGAAACAGATAAGTTTAACATTACAGTTGAGGCTTTGAAATATTTTCAGAAGACTGCTGAGTTCGATCCGAATTATTTGAATAGTTATTATCGTATGGGTAATTGTTTTATTCAATTGGAAAGTTACAAAACCAATGTATTAAAAACTCATGCTTCATTTAAAAAGCAAGGGTCCGGTATGCAGCCGCAGATGCGGGATCTTTATAAGAGAACTCAGGCATCATTAGCATATTTAAGAAAATATATCAAGGACTTCAATAACTCAGATGAGTATTTTTTAATAGCAGCTAAATATCTCAAGACAGGGAAAAAGTATAAACCTTCGTATGCTGAGATAAACTTTAATCTTGGAGTTTGTTTAAGCCGCTTGAGCCGGATTAATAAAGATATAATGAAAGAATCAATCGAACATCTCAAGCGAGCAGTAGAGATTGAACCGATTAATACCGGGGCATTGAAAAAGCTTGGTGAGATGTACTTCAAAGTTGGTCAGCAGGAAAATGGATTCAAAACATTTGACCGGGTGTTTAAGGTTCTTGAGATTGAGAAAAGAGTTGATAATAAACTGCTGGAGTATGAAATTCTTAAGCTTGATAAAAATAAAATATCTTTTATGCAGTTAAATTTCCGATTCAAATCATTGATTAATAATCAGAGACGAATCTTGATGAATGCAGAAAAGATTTATAAGATTTCGAAGAAAGGTCATGGGGAAGAGATAATTACAAAGTATTATTTATTTTTCTCTACTGAACTTAAAATCTTTCGCGAATACCTGCTTTATAGAAATGAAGTATTTAACAAACTGCTTTCTAATAAAGAACAATATTCAATTTCACGTAAGGATGAAGGGGTAATACGTAAAATTCTAAGTATTGATTTTAATGATTATTTCTGGGCAACTTACCGTGAAGGTAAGCTCCATTTCAATAATGGAAACCTGTTGGAAGTTGAAAAGGTTTTTAATGAGAGTATTAAGTTTCCTAAATTAAAAAGTGATAAGGAAAAATGTAAGTATCTCATTAATAAACTTGTTGATTATAATTGGGAATTGAATAATCGTGAAAAAGCTTTTAAACTGCTTGATGAAGAGATTCGAAAGGGCGATGTCAGATTTGATATTAAGAAATCATTTTTATTCTTCAGGTTAGGAGATCTTGATAACTCTTCAAAAATTCTGAATGCGAATAAAGCACTGCTTAAGAATCTTGAAGCATATAGATATGTAATCGATTCTTATATTGACACAAAACCTGAATATATTGCAGAATATTTTCACTTCGCATCA
>DAOVMD010000449.1 GCA_030630935.1 Candidatus Mcinerneyibacteriota bacterium
GATGTAAAAATTATAGTAACAGGGAACTGAGGAGAACTAACGAGAACTAAAAAACAAGAAGAAAGAAAAGAAAAATTGCTTCAGCAGGTTGACGACCGAAGGGAGGAGATCCCGTATCGTCCCGAAGTGAATTCGGGATAAACTCCACGCATCGGGAGAAGGACGGGATGAAAAGAAAATTAAAACAAAAGAATTGTATCACAAACAAAGTAGGGGCGAAGGGCCTTCGCCCGAATCGAATGGATATAATTCTTCGGTATAATCAGGAAAGGAACTTATTCACTTCTGAGAGCACAGAGGAAAACCAAAACAAAGAATAAAATTTTTATTTCATGCGGGTGACTTACTTATTTTGGTCAGGGCAAAGGCCCTTTGCCCCTACTGCTTTCTATAAAACGACTGCTATCTGCTCTCTGTTCAAGCAACTCCGTTGCTTGAACCTCCTTTTCCCTTGAATTTTTTTGAATTATATGTTATAATTTTTTTAAATAAGGAAAGGTAAATGAAAGAATCATTAAAAAAGGTAAGCAAATTAAAAGAAGCAATTTCAAGTGTTATCCTGGGTAAGAGCGAAGTTATTGATTTAGTTTTGATCTCACTATTATCAGATGGTCATATTCTTTTAGAAGATGCACCTGGAGTTGGTAAGACAACCTTAGCAAAAGCATTAGCTTTTTCTATTTCCAGTAATTTTAAAAGGATCCAATTTACCCCTGACTTACTTCCGGGAGATATTTTAGGGACATACATATTCAATCCCAAGACTGCTGAGTTCAAGTTCAAAGAGGGTCCTATTTTTACAAATATTCTCTTAGCGGATGAGATAAACCGTGCCTCACCGCGTACACAATCAGCGTTACTTGAAGGGATGAACGAACGTCAGGTTTCGATTGAAGGTAACAGATTTAAATTAACCAGACCTTTTATAGTTATTGCAACTCAGAATCCTATCGAATTTACCGGGACATATCCATTACCTGAAGCTCAGCTGGATAGGTTTTTCATGAAGATTACAATTGGTTATCCTGATTTAAAGACTGAATCTGATATTTTAAATTCCCAGAGGAAGGAACATCCGATCGATAAGCTCGAAGCGGTATTAACCACCAAAGAAATAATAGAAATCCAGGAAGAGGTTAAGGATATTATTGTCAAACCCCCAATCACAGAATATATTTCATTACTGGCTGCAAACACCAGGAAACACGAATCGTTAGATCTTGGGATCAGTCCACGTGGCGCATTATTTTTATATCGTGGAGTACAAGCGGCAGCATTCCTGGATGAAAGGGATTATGTAATTCCTGAAGATGTCAAATCAGTTGCAATTCCTATCCTTTCACATAGGATTTTCCTTCATTCGAAAGCAAAATATAGCGGGGAGGATAAAGAAGAAATCATTCACGATATACTCAAAAAAACCCCTGTGAAATTCTAATAATGTTAAGAATATTTAAACCTAAGAACCCATTTACTCCATTTCGTTTCATATTTGGATTATATAACTACTTCTTCACAATCTACGGCAAACCCTTAATTTTTCTATTATTCTTCTCAATTTTATTTTATTCAATTGCCCCCTACTCGACTTACTTTCATATAATTGTTAGTTTTCTTGGGGTTATATTTTTTATCTCATTTATTTCAATGTATTTATTACCTTATAATATCTGGGTTGAAAGGAAGCTCCCGTCCCGGGTTCAAGCTGGTAAAGAGTTCATTACAAGAATCAGTGTAAAAAATAATTCCTTCTTACCGGTTTATGCAATATCTGCAGAGCAGATTTGGAAACCGCCTCATTTTGACCAGACCTCAACTTCAAATCTATTATTAAATATTAAACGGCGTGAGATTGGTGAAGTTTCATTTAAGTGCCGTATTAACCAGCGCGGAGCCTTTGAAGTTCCGGCTTCCATTGTATTCTCAAGTTTCCCTTTTTTTTTAATGAGAAAAGGTAAATACTTACGGGACAAAGAGATTGTTCTTGCTTATCCGAAATATACACCATTAGACGGTTTTGAGTTACCGGTTCATCGAAAATATCAACCTGGCGGGATATCACTTGCTTCCAGTATTGGTGATAGTACTGAATATATGAACAACAGAGATTATAATCCCGGGGATCCAATGAAGAAATTGGATTGGAAAGCTTATGCTCGATTACAAAAATTAGTTATTAAAGAATATCAGGAGGAGTATTTTGTCAGAATTGCATTGGTTCTTGATACTTACATTCCGAAAAGAGTTAAGAAGAAACAAATTGATGACTTTGAAAACTCAGTCTCATTGGTTGCTGCAATTGCAGATTATTTATCAAGGAAGGAATATCTTATAGATATCTTTGTAATGGGAAGTGAAATCTATAAATTAGCTTCAGGCAGGAATATTGCTTTTCTCCAGAACATCCTTGATCTACTCGCCTGTGTTGATTTTGAATCAACTGAATATATTCAGAACCTATATGATGAGCTCACGCCAAAGTTGAAACAGATATCATCAATCATACTCGTGCTGCAGGATTTTGATGAGAATAGAAAAAAATTAATCGATCTTCTCAGGTCACTTGGAGTTTCATTAAAAATAATAATTGTTAAGGATAAGACTACTATCCCATTCTCTTTTAAAGAGACCGATAATTTAACTGTCAGGTTCATTAGCTCAAAACGGTTTGAGGAGGGACTTTCGAATTTATAAAATGATAGAGAATAATTTTAAAAAGAGAGTACTGAGATTTGAACAGCTTTTATTAATTCTCTTTATTGATGTAACAATATATTTCTTCTTCA
>DAOVMD010000220.1 GCA_030630935.1 Candidatus Mcinerneyibacteriota bacterium
AACACAAAGCCAAACTTTGAATCTTTAAAAGGAAGTCTTTCAGCTACACCATCAATGACCTTGATACCTTTTTCTTGAGCAATCTCCCTCATCTTTCTCGACGGTTCAACACCTATTTTTATGCCCAAGGGTACTGCAAATCGACCGGTTCCTACACCAATCTCAATGCCATTATTACTTTTTGGTAATTGCAATTTTATTGCCTGAAGCTCTGATTCATAAGCATATTCATTCCTCTCAAACCAATCTTCGTACTGAGATGTATACTCATCAAAGGGATTAGTTTTTGTCATGGTCTATCTCCATAAAATATTGAGAATATTCTTCTCTTTGGATTCAATATTACTCAACTCCGTTTAGCAATTTATATCATGTAACATTATATAATAAATAAAAACAAAAATCAAGAATATTTTCGGCACACTATCTTTTCCAATGTCATAACGTCATTGAAAGTTCAACAAAGCATTTGAATGTCATTGCGAAAGAGGAGTTTACGACGACTGCGGCAATCTATCTTTTAAAAGGAACATCCGAATATCATTGCAAACGAAGTGTGACAATCTGGTGTTTTCAAAGAACTTTCAGAGATCGCCCCGTTCCGCTTTAACTCGTGGCTGGAGTAGAACGGAAGTCATCCCGATTTAACATCGGGACGATGACAAATAACGTCCGACTCGCATTAATATCAGAGAGGCTGTGCTTATCAAAGAGGCTGTGTCTCCGGCAATCTGAATAGGGTACCGACCTATCCATCTAATTGAAAAATTCAAGTTTATTCAGTAAAATTTGAAGTTTTGATTTCTTATCAAGTTCATAATTGAAGTTATATATTGCACCTTCCCAATCTCCATACATTGTATTAGGCAGGATCAGGAATTTATCACCCCAAAGCAATTTAAATTTATCAACTTCAGTTTTTCGGTCATTGATAGATTTATTCTCAAATACATTTGAAAAATCTGCAAGGTTATCACCAATCAGAAGAATAACATTATACTTTGATGAAATCACTTTTCTCCTGCCTTCTTTACTGTTATCGGTGGTTCGCATCAATATATGCTTTTCATCAGCAAAAGGAAAATTAAGTGCTTTGAGATTTTTTAATGTCCCTTTTAAAAGATAAGATTTCCGATTTGTTATATAGAAAACCTCAACACCTTTTGACTTGGCGTAGTTAAGAAACTCCACAGCCCCAGGTAAGGGTTGAGCGATACCCTTCTTACACCAGTCATCCCAAAGATAAGGATAATCTTTTTTATCCTTAATTATTTTCCCTTCATATGGACTATTATCAATAATTGTTTCATCAACGTCAACTATGATTGCCGGTATTCTTTCAAGATTAACCTTTTTTAATTTTAAATCAATCAGTAATCTTGCGATATTAAATGTTTGATAACATACAGCTTTGTACTCGGCTGATTTTTGATGATACAGAACCGCAAGTAACCGTGCAGTATTATAGTTGTAAGTATCTCTATTACTCTTAAAGTTTTTCGGAAATTCAGCTTCTCTTTTGTCCTCTAAACCATTACATGAAATTAGCATGACTAAAATAACAACAAGAGTAATAAAAATAATGAATACTGTTATTTTCCTTTTCATAAAATCACTTCCTTTTTTCTTATTATAATTTAATTTGAGTTAAAAGTCAAGAATTTCTCTGATGAGTTCTTAATCATATTAGGCCCTCCTCTTGTTTATTGAAAATTATATATTTTCAGTTGCACGATGTCGTACTTACGACATCGTTATAATTTAAATATATTAAAAAGCATTAAGTAAAAAGCATAGCACTCTTAATACTTGGAAGCTATTATATAGAAACGATGATATATAAAGTCAATAAATCCCTTTTTATATATATGATCCGAAAGCAGCTTTAATCTAGAGAAATACTTCTTAATACTAAAATCTTCAATTTGCCAGGGAATACATTTCAAATAATAAACGATCGCTCCAATATCATAAAAACGTGTTTTCCCAATGTATTCATCACTTGCGGTTACAGTTAAACCATTTTCAATAAGGTCTTCAATAGTCTTCAATAAGCACCAGTCAAAATACTTAGGTAAAGGTGCTCCAAGCATAGAGTTGATATCAATATCGTTCATACCACCAACTTGTTGAGTAATAAATATACCATTTGGTTTTAATACACGATTAAGTTCGAATACAGAATAAGCTTCATGACGATTAATAATAAGATCAAAAAAGTTATCCTGAAATGGTAATAGGTTATCTTCAGCAATTGGTTTTACTTCTATACCCTTCGGAGCTAAACAATTACGTGCAATTTCAATATTAGACTCATACCCTTCAGTTGCAAATACTTTTAATGGTAGATTATCCAAAGATGAAAGGAACTCGCCGCCACCAGTACCCATATCAAGTAATACTTTTGATTTGGGAATATATTGATTGATCATTTGTTTATAATGCCAGGGTAGAGGAGATTCTTCCATCCTACCGGATTTGGTTAAATATGAAAAATCCCACCCTTCAAATGATGCACTATATTCATTTTGCAGTAAACTCATCAATTCTTTATCTTTCAAAATACACTCCTTAAAATTCTGCTACTGTGAAATGTTTATTCACAGAAACCTTTTATTTATTAAATAATACAATCTTTATTAAATATTTACTTGTCTCCACCTATAAAGAGCGTCGACAAACTACAAAGAAAAAGCAAAACAAATAAAAAATTAGCTACCCCGAACTACGTAGAGATTCGGGGTAAACTCCGTATATGAAGAACACGGAGATAAAACAACAAAAAGAAAAATATTTAACATGGACTTTAAATAGACATGTAAGGGGCTTACTTATTTAGTTTTCATTTGTTTAGTGCTGTTGTTGCTTAAAGGAACAATTGAATGCTTCTTTCACCGTCCCGAAAAAACGGGATAAACTCCGGACACCCCGAAGTGAATCCGGGGTAAACTCCAAACACGGAGAAAAAGAAATAAAAGTAAAGGATTTTTTAACCACCCCGAAGTGAATTCGGGGTAAATTCCGGATTAAGCATGCTGCGACCTGAACCTATGTGGTTCTGGGGGTAGTCCCGCATTTTACATCGGGAAAGGCCATGAAGAAAAAATAACAAAGCAAAATACTTAAGTTCAGATTTTTAACAGAGATTGGAATCAAAGATTCCATCAACATGATTAAAGGGATTATTAAAAGGAATAGAAAATAAATTAATGAGAGAACTTTTTAGCATAAGATAAATTCCAAATTTATTATATAATTATAATCAAATAGGTATTCATCTTTTCTATTCATTTTTTTATCCCCTAATCATGTAATCTCTGTTAAAAACTTTAATCTTTCTTTTGTTTTTATTTTTTTATCCCGTCAATCCCGTACATCCCTGTAAAAGATTTTTTCTGTTTTTGTTTTTTACAGTGTGATCAGTGTGTTCAGTGGTTAAACATCTCTTTTTAATATCGTAAATAAGTTAATATGTCAAAGAACTGATTTATATTAAATCACTATTGATTTCAGCTGTTCAACAATCTGCTTTGGATCTTGGGCTCCAGTAATACTTCTACCCATCACAAGGTAATTGCTTCCTGCTTTCATTGCTTCACCTGGGGTCATGATCCTGCTCTGGTCACCGACACTATCCTTCTCCAACCGAATCCCCGGAGTTACAATTAGAATCTTGGTATTAATACTCCTAACCAGATCAATCTCCTTTGGTGAACAGACTAACCCCGGAATTCTGGAATCAATGATTCGGTTTATTAGAATCTTCATTGTTTGATCGAAATCTTTTTCAATTAATAAAACATCTGCAATCTTTGACTCGGCAATACTGGTTAGGATGGTTACACCTAACGGAGTCGTCTTTGAATCCTTCACGATCCCTGCAATCTCTCCAAGGAGCTCGCTCCCCGCAAGAGAATGTACAGTAAAAAAATCAATCTCCTGTTTCACTAGGTTCTCAGCTGCCTTCATAATCACACTCGGTATATCAAAAAATTTCAGGTCAAGAAATATTCTTTTACCCTTATCCTTCAAGAATTTAATAATTTCATTCCCTGCAACTGTATAGAGTGGCTGTCCCACTTTATAACATTTAAAATCATCACCTAAAGTCTCTACTAAGTTTTTTGTATCATCAAAGTTTTGGTAATCAAGTGCCACAAAGATTTTATTTAAATCCATTTTATTATTCCTATTTTTTAGCAGAACCAATTATTGTTTTCATGAAATTCCGTTTATTCTTTCTTAACTTATTTAACTGCGAAACAAACTCCCCTGCTATCCCGGGTTTAATAAAGTTAACTGTTCCTACCTGAATCAAAGAAGCACCTGCTGCAAGGTAATCGAGAACATCATCAAACTTCATGATCCCGCCCGATCCAATCACTGGAATTTTTACAGCATCTGAAACCAGCCAGACTAAGCGCAATGTTAACGGTTTAATTGCAGGGCCGGATAACCCGGCAAAGGTTTTATTAAAAAATGGTTTCCTGGATTTATTCAGAACAAGACCTGTATATGAATTTGCAATCGTTAACACATCCGCGCCAGCCTTCTCAAGTTCAGTTGATTGTTCTACTATATCAAGAGCATTAGGAGAAAGCTTAAATATCATTAATTTCTTTGTAAGCTTACGTAATCTTTTACATAATTTAACAACAACCTTTGTTTCCCTGCCGAAGATCTCGCCACCCTTTTTCAGGTTAGGACATGAAACATTAACTTCGAACCCGGATATCTTTTTCGAATCCAATTTTTTTATTAATTTTTCATAGTCACCGATGGAATGCCCTGCGATATTTACAATTACATTAGTTTTATATTTCAGCATATCAGGTAAGATCTCTTTAATGAATAGATCCACTCCCGGGTTCTCAAGCCCAATTGAATTCATTAAACCAGAAGGTGTTTCAAAAATACGTTCCCCGGTATTCCCTGTCCTCGGTTTTAGTGTAATCCCCTTTGTTACAATCCCGCCGAGGTTTTTCAGAGTAAGAAATTTCTTGAATTCTGCACCAAAACCAAATGTCCCGGAAGCGGTAATGATTGGGTTATTGAATTTCACATTTCTAATCTTGAGCCACGTATTATTTTTCATTAAAGTAACTCCAATCAATTTCGTTCAGATTAAATACCGGACCATCCGTACATACCTTTTCCATTTTACCACTCTTCAATTTTATACTGCATCCGAGACAAGCTCCAAACCCGCACCCGAATCTCTTTTCAAGACTCCCTTCAACAGAAATCCTTTTTTCAGAGCAGATATCAAAAACCTTCTTCAGCATCAATTGATTTCCGCAAGTAAAAACCTTATCATATTCCGTTCCTGAGTCCAGGACTTTCCTGAACTCATCCGTAATGAATCCCTTCGTCCATTTTGACCCGTCATCAGTTGTGAGATAAAACTTTAACCTTGGATCCTTCAATCTCCAAAACTCCACAAACTCCACTTCGGTCGTTACACCATAGAAAACATCAATCGTTTTAATATCCTTCTTCTTCAGGAGTTCCTTAATCAAAAACGCAAACGGTGCATAACCTATCCCGCCTGCAACAATCGCAAGCCGTGAAAGTTTTCGTTTAAAATTAAACCCATTCCCAAACGGTCCGAGGAAATTCACATAATCACCCACTGCCTTCTGACTTAAATACTCCGTAGATTTGCCAACAACCTTAAATAGAATTTTTATATGTTTTTTATCATCATAGAAATAATGAATACTGAAAGGCCTGTTCAATAATCCTGAAGACCCGATATCCATCTCCAAAAACTGACCCGGCTTCGGAGAGATTCGTCTGCCCAATAAATTCATTTTAAAAAGGAATGTATTTAATGCAACTTCTTTATTCTCAACAACCTGAACCCTGAAACTATTC
>DAOVMD010000328.1 GCA_030630935.1 Candidatus Mcinerneyibacteriota bacterium
ATATAAAACATTTTGATTTTGTTATTCTTTAGAAATATTTTTAAATGTCCTATTTTTTCATAAGAAATTTCAATTGATTCAATATCTTTAATCTCTATTAATCTTTTATGAGAAAATAATTCCATATTAATTAATTAATTATTTTTTCATTAGTAATTATTACAACAGGTATTAATATGAAATAAATAAAATTCATGAGCATAAGAATTGCCATAATTAACAAAGGAAGTATTAGTAAAAATAAAAACAATAATTTTGATTCTCTATACCATTGATAAAAAACATAAGCCCATGATATGGAAACACAAAAGAAAAATAATTGCACAAAAACACTATAAACTCTTGCTTTATACTTTTTGGTTTCCATTTCTTCAATACATATTTTTTAACTACTTAAGTAATAACCGAAAATAATATAACATAAATTGTTTAATTATTCAAGAAAAATTTTAAATCAAATTTTAAAGAATTAAAAACATAATATTAAAAGATAAGATTGCCGCGCTCTTCGGGCTCGCAATGACCCAGAACCACGCGGAGGCTGTCCGATAACCCGTTATTTGTCATTGCGAAGCATTAATTCATTAATGCTGTGGCAATCTAAAGTTTTTCCTTAAAGCGAGATTACTTCGGTCAGTGCGCTGTTCACCGCACTTTCCTCGTAATGACAACACATTCGTTTTTATTAATAAAAAAGTTATCCACAAGTTATCGGACAACCTCCGTTAGGTATTTGACGCAATGTTACTTGAATAGATATCAGAAAGGATTTTTTCATTTGTCAATTTAGGATAAATCAAAATTTTAAGCTAAGAAATATTGCTCTGAACTAAAGCATTGTCATATATAAATACAAAAACATTATCATCTTTAATCATGCACCAGTCCAAACTGGACTGGTTTGAAGGTTAGTACTTTGAAAAGTATTATTATTAGGCATAGCAATGGGGTTTTACCCCCTTCATTTTTCATTATTCATTTTTACTTGCGCAGCAATTGCTGCGCTTAGCTCTTTAACAGAAAGAATTATATGTACATGCGAAGTGTGAATATAGTATATCCTGTAGTTTTTCCCATTGTCTATTGCTTCGAATTGTTTTGGGTAGGCAATAATAAATTTTGTTTTTCCGATTTTAATAATATAAGACATTCCGAGGGAAGTACTTCTTTTTGTTCTGATCATTTTTGAATGCTTCTCAGCAATACCTTCGGCAGTCCTAATCCTACCCTTCCTTACATCCCTGCTCTTGAAAATACCAATGACAGAAAAGAATTTATCTTAATTTCCCAGATTGAGATGGAGATTGAGAATGAGACTAAGTATTGTTAGCATTTAATACAGTCTCGATCTGATATCTTGGTCTGAATACTGTTGTTTCCGGAGGAAACAATACCCATTCCCACCCAGAAAATTATACAAAGAAAAATTATAATAAAAGAAAAAATCCAACCGTGTCTAATTCCCTTCCTATATTTCTCTAAGGAATCCTCCTGCTTATTCGTAAGATACCCTTCGCGGTTAGCATAAATCTCATCATCTGAGAAATCAAATATTTCTTGCAGGTTTTCTTTATTCATTTTTTTCATTGGGAGAGATATATTAACTTTTTACAAAAAGATAATGTACGTCCCCATTTTCATTATTCTTTAATTCCTAAAGTATCTAAAATAAAAGCATATTCAAATGCCACATTTTTATATATATTATATCTACCTGAAGATCCTGTGTGACCGGTTCCCATTTCAACTTTAATAAGGAGGAGGTTATCATCAGTTTTGTAATCACGCATTTTTGCTACCCACTTTAATGGGCTCCAGAATTTCACTCTTGAATCATTCAAGCCTGCAGTTACGAGGATATGGGGATAATTTTTTCTTTCAATATTCTGATATGGACAGTAAGATAATTGATAATCAAAAAATTTCTTTTCATTCGGATCGCCCCATTCATCATAGTAATTAATGATTCCATAGACTGTTGGATAAAACATTGCGTTCAAATAATCCAATGCAGGAATAGAGGCAATAACGATTCCAAAAAGATCAGGTCTCATATTAACCACGGCTCCCATTAACAAGCCACCAGCGCTGCCGCCTTCAATGACTAAGTTTTTGGGATTTGTATATTTCTCCTTAATAAGGCATTCTGCGCATGCGATGAAATCAGTAAAAGTTACTTTTTTATTTAATCCTTTTGCTTCTTCGTGCCATTCAGCTCCGAGGTCCCCTCCACCGCGAATGTGAGCAAGAGCAATCACAAAACCTCTATTAAGAAGTGTCAGCCTTATAGATGAGAATGTCGGGTTTTGACTATGACCAAATGAACCATAGCTTGAAAGGTAAAGTGGATTGGAACCATCTTTCTTAAACAGTGATTTTTTATAAACTAACGAAATCGGGACTTTTGTTCCATCAGGTGCAGTGGCAAGAACTCTCTCGGTTTTGTAGTCATCGGGATTATAATCACCCACAACATCGTATCTTTTGAGCATTTTTTGTTTACCGGTTTTCATGTCATATTCATATATAGTCCAGGGTGTTGTTAATGATGAATACGAATACCTGAAATACCGGGTTTTATAATTTGAATTACTCCCAAAGTTTATTGAATATATCGGTTCATTAAACTTAATGTAACGTGTTTTTCCCGATTTAAAGTTCAAAACTTTCAATTTTTGAACTCCTTCAACCTTCTCATAAATAACCATATAATCTTTAAATACATCACAACTAAGTGGAGTTTTGAGTCGATGCGGGATGAATTCCTTCCAATATTTTTTTTCGGTTTTATCTTTATCAGTAACCATTATTTTTGCATTTATAGCTTTATCTTTATCAGTTATAATATAAAATTTATCGCCGTGGTCCATAAAATAATAATATAAATCACTTTCTCTTGGCTGGAATATCCTGAATTTCCCATCCGGATAATCAGCGTCTAAATACCTGATTTCTGTTGAAGAATCTGAACCTGTTCCGATTAAGATATATTTTCTACTTTTAGTTTTTTGTACCCAAACATAAAACGACTCATCCTTTTCAGTGAAAATTAATTTATCTTCCTTTGAATCTGTCCCAAGAATATGCTTAAACACTTGAGTACTTCTACGTGTCTCGTTTGTCTTTGCATAGAATATGGTTTTATTATCATTGGCCCAGATAATACTGCTTACTCCTTCAACTGTATCAGTAAAAATTTTATTATTTTTAATATCCATAATTTGAAGGGTATACCGTTCAGTGCCAGTTGTATCATACCCGAATGCAATATATTGATGGTTCTTGCTTAAGGCTGTCCTATTAATTCGATAAAATTTATGACCTTCAGCAAGTTTATTAACATCTAAGTAAATTTCTTCAGCAGCTTTTAATGATCCTTTCTTGCGGCAATGAATTGAATATTGTTTTCCTGTCTCCCACCTTGAGTAATAATAGTAATTATCAATTTTATACGGAACATTTGTATTATCTTCTTTTAAACGCCCAATAAGTTCTTTAAATAATTTTTCCTGTAATATTTCAGTATGCTTGAGCATCTGCTCAGTATATTTATTCTCTGCGTTTATATAGGCAATAACTTCAGGGTCTGATTTCGTGGGGTCAAGCATCCAATGATAATCATCCTTCAATTCAACACCATGATGCGTTTCACTATAAGGAAACTTTTTTGCAATCGGAGGTTTCAAACCAGAAGCGACTGCTGATAGAACCAAAGCAAAGATTAAGATAAAAATAATTTTAAATGAATTTGCCTTCATAAGTTTCTCCTCTGTTTATGGGGGGTATATTTGTTATTTACAATGTTTGAATGTCATTGGGAATTGAAAAGATCTTTATTGCTGCGCATTTCATGTCAGTTGCACGATTGGTCAATTGACCAATCGTGCAACCGGTAATAATGTTAATACAAACTTCAAACATTTAATAAGGTTCACCAGATTGCCAGAGGCACAGCCTCTTTGACAATGACAATTCAAATATTTTTTCCCTGCAAGCAGGGTTTATAAAAGGGAGCTTGCTCCCAGATTGCCACGCTCTGCTCGTGACTGAACATAGTGAAGGAATCCCGTACCCAAAAGGTCGGGACAATGACAAATAACGTTTTTTTTAAAGCGAGATTGCTCTGGACGCAGGCTAGATCTTGCTTCGCTGCGATGCGCAATGACCCAGAACCACGCACTTCGTTAGGGTTCTGTGCGCAGCAAATGACGTCTTTATAA
>DAOVMD010000389.1 GCA_030630935.1 Candidatus Mcinerneyibacteriota bacterium
GTTTAAGATGGATTTTCCTTATATGTATAATTCCATATATTGCTGATTTTATTCTTATTGCTACGTATCCAAATTCTTTGAACGAAAAGATCGAGTCTGATAAAACAATTAAGAAGTTTATTAAAAACTCTATTTCACAGCTCAAAAGCATTTGGAAAAAGAAGACATTAAGGAAAGTTCTTTTAAGTTCAGGTGCTTATGACGGTGTATTTAGAACAATTAAAGATTATATCCAGCCGATTTTTAAATTATTAATATTAACTTCCGGAATAGGAATTATTAGTCAGGTTTCAGATGATTCTAAAATAAAAATTATTCTCGGAATTGCTTATGGGGTATTTTATATTTTCAGTTCAATTGCATCAAAGAATATATATCGGTTAAATAAAATTTCCAGGTCAGGTAAATTAATGAGTATCTTCTTTGATATTATGGGAGTTTTATTAATTTTACTGTTTTTTGTGATAAAAAGCAATTTAATGATTCCGGTCTTGATATTATTTTTTATCCTTTATATTATGAAAGATGCGCGCAGACCTTTATTTGTTGATGTGTGTGGTGATATTATGGATAAAAAAGAAAGGGCAACTGTAATGTCAATTGATAGTCAGACCAGAGCTTTAATAATGATTGTTCTCGCACCCATAATTGGATTCCTTGCTGAGCACGTCTCAATTGAAATAACATTTTTAAGCCTGGGAATTTTTGTAATTATTTTAAATCGATTTCTTCAGAACCTCGATCCAACAAAAAGTCAATTGAAAGAAAATGAGAATTAGAGAAAAAGATTAGTAAATGATAGTCAATAATATTCAAACGTTTGCAGTTTATGCACATATTTGGAGTGCATCACGTGCTTGCTCGTGATGCAAAAAAATAAAACAAAAAAAAGCATCAGGTAAATCTATGATTTACCTGATGCACTCCATATTAATATCGAAATCCCTGTGATAAAATAAACTTGACTTTTATTTTAAAATATGTTAATATTTTGTAGAGATATAAACAATAGGAGAGAGAAAAGTAATGAAAGTCAAAGGCACTGCCATTTTATCAACGTTGGAGTTTATAGAGTTGAGATTTGGGAAGGATGCTATCAATAAAATTAGAGAAAAACTTTCCCCCGAAGAATGCGAGGTTCTTGATGGTGTGATTATTCAACCAGTCTGGTATCCTTTTAGTTTATATGTAAATCTTACAAAATATATGGATCAAATATACGGAATAAGTGACCTTTCACTCGCAAAGGAGATGGGTTCTTGGGCCGCAGCGCATGACCTGAAGACAATCTATAAATTATTTTACAAAATTGGTTCTCCCAGTTTTATAATTAAACGTGCAACAAAAGTTTTTACGACTTACTTTGAATCAGGTGAATTGAAAATAATTACAGAAACTAAGAACTCGATTATCATGGAGCTGATTAATTTTTGCGAAGTTGACCTTGTATTTATTCAGCGGGTATCAGGTTTTATGCAGAAAACACTTGAATTAAGCGGTGGAATTGACGCGAAAGTTTGGGGTTCACAAAGACCGGTGGACGGTAAGACAGTGACTACCTTTAATGCCTTCTGGAAATAGAACTTACCACAGAGAAAAAAATAGCATTGCTTCGCTCCGCAATTAAGAATGAAGAATTAACAATGAAAAATGAATAATGGTTTGCATTAATCATTGTATTGCACTTATTTAAAGCTGGAGTTGCTTAAAGAAACAATTGAATGCAAAAAATATTTCTTTAGCAGGTCGACGAACGAAGGGAGGAGATCCCGTATAGAGAAGCGTATCGGGAGAACTGAAGAGAACTAACGCATCGCTTCGCTCTGCAATGAAAAAGTAACAATGAATAATGAAAAAGTAAGAATTGTTTTGCATTACATATTACAATGCTTTTTATTTAGAGTTGGAGATGCTTAAGAAAGTAAAAGAATGCTTCTTTCACCGCCCTGAATTAAATTCGGGGTAAACTTCATATACGGGACGACTGCGCTTCGCTTGTCGCAGGACTTCTATCTAAAAAACGACTGTTCTCGGTTCTCAGCTATCTATTCTCTGTTCAAGCAACGGAGTTGCTTGAGAAGTGATGTACTCCATATAAAAAAAGATAAATTCCAGACGCGGAGAATAAAAAACTAATTATTTAAAAACGTTTTCAACAATAATTCTGCCATTTCAATCTCATCCGTATTCACAAGAATATGTACTATGGCTCTTCTATTAAAGGCTTTTCCTTCAGAAGTACTATTGGTAGTAGCTGGTTCAAGTTCACCATAACCTTCTGTAGTAATTTGATCTAATTGAATACCGAAACTATTGAGTTTTGATAAAACTGAATGAGCTCTTCGTTCGGATAATGATTGGTTATAATCAACAATATAATCACTGTCAGTATGGCCTTCGATGAAAACTTCAAATTCAGGGAAGTCAGATTTTCGTAAAACCATTGCGAGTTTAAGTAATTGAGTTAAATACTTTGATTTAATATTATATTTATCAACTCCGAATTTAATATCCAGAACCTTGATTTTTACCATTTCAACTACTGGTTGAATCATAGATTCTTCTCTAACCAATCTCATTAACTCTTCAACCATGGTATAGTAATCGTATGCACCAAGAAAGAAATCTATTGAGGTGAGGTAATAATCTGTTGCTTTTTTGAAGTCAACAATCGTTGCAGTGGGGGAGTCTTTCATTATATCTTCACCAAGTTGGAATAATTGCTCGCCTTGATCAAAAACCTGGTGACCATCAGAGAGGAGTCCTTTTATCTTTTCCAGGAGTTCCTCTTGATTAATATCGTCATTGTTTATCAGTTTCTCTATCTCAATGCGGACTTCAGGCAGGATTGCTACCAATTCCCGGTTCCTATCCGTAATATATTTCTTTTTCATTTCAAGAAATCTTCTCTTGATCATCATTTCATCTGAATATAAACCAAGAAGTTTGTCCGCTTTAATAAAAAAACCTTCAGCAAGTTCAAAGTTTTTTGCAGCTTGATTATATAATATTGTTGCATTTCTTAAATCTTCGATTGAATCAGTTGAATAAAATGTCAATTCGAGACCTTCTGCATCTCTAAATTGGAGCTCAGCAATATTATATAGGGAATGCGCCTTTTCATAAAGCTTCCTGGCACTCACCAGCTCCTCAGTCGTCGGTTCCTGTGGAAAGACACTAAAAGTTGAGATGAAAGAAAAAATGATGAAAAATGTTATTAGTTTTAATTTTAGTTTTTTCATAGTTGATAATTATAACATAAATAACTGAAAAATTCAATATTTTTATTTCACACTCGCACTTCGCGCTCAAAGATTTTTTAAATGACAGGAGCCCAGGGATTAAAAAGGAAAAACAAAAAAAAAGACAGGGACTTTAAAGAGACATGTAAGGATAATTTAAAAACGACTGATTGTCATTGTCCCGACGTGTCGGGATGACTTACGTTACACTCCAGCCACGCGCTAAAGCAAAGTTCGGCAATCTCATTTTTTTACAAGACAA
>DAOVMD010000117.1 GCA_030630935.1 Candidatus Mcinerneyibacteriota bacterium
ATATACCAGGAAATCTTTGACTTAACAAAGATCTTTGAATATATTCATCATAAATCATGGTTTTGTTCTTTTTATTTAACTAACAAAAATTAAAATCATTAAATTTCATGAAAAAAAATCATGATTACGGAAAAACCATCTGCGTAATCTTAGTTATGACACAGTCTCAATGACACTCTGAAGTTTGCAAGTTGAATCAACATTGTTTAACAAACAATTCTTTTATCTCCATAAAAAATATTTGACATTTAATTTTTTAAGTGCTATAATTTATATATGAATTTTAAAAACAGGAGGATAGATATGAAAAGCAAGGCCATGATTGGTTTATTATTTGTTTTCATATTAGTTTCGTTATTCAGCGGCGCGGTTTATTCTGAGATAGAGTTTTTGAAGGAAGCAGAAGATGAAGATGAAGATGAAGGTATTTTGATTGTAGGTTTTAAAGAAAACTCTGTATTAAAGTTTGCCGGGGCTGAAGTTGGAGACTGGTTAGTAACCTATAATGGAGTACCAGTAAAATCTATTAAGCATTTAGGTAAACTGAAAAAGAGGGTCAAGACAGATAAGGTGGAGGTTGTCGTTCTTAGAGGTAAAGAAGAAATCAAATTGACTATTTGTAAAGGTTTTCTTGGTGTATTTCTAACGGAGGAAGAGATGAAATCAGAAGGAGTAATAATAACTGGATTTCCGAAGAAATCTGAAATGAAGAAAGCCGGGGCTGAAGCCGGAGATAAATTAGTTATGTATAACAAGCAAAAAGTTTTATCTGTTGAACATTTGGATGTACTAAAAGTTCTGGTTAAGACAGATAATGTAGAAGTTATAGTAAGCCGTGGAGGGAAAGAAATTCCTTTAACTATCCCGAAGGGATTCCTTGGGATATATTTAAAGGATATTGTTCCTGAACACAAGCGGGATAAGGATGCAGTAATAATTGATGGACTCGGAAAACTTGAATGGGCAAGTGGAATGGAGAATTCCTTCCTCGCTTGTTTATATTTATTGGATCAGAAGTTCGGGCAAAAAATTTCTTATATTGATATTCTTGGTTTATCAGGATATGGTTTCAGATTTGCATTCCATAAAGATTTATGTCCCAGTTCTCCGGATGCAACAGTCCCCAGAGATATTGGCTCTGAAATAATGGAAAAACTTGGTTATGAATTCGAATATGTGTTTGCTGATTCATTCAAGCATGCCGGAAAGAATAAGAAGTCAAAAGAAGATATGCGTAAGATGATTACAAAGAGTATAGATAACGGCTGGCCTGTTATCGCAATTGACCTTATCGAAGTCGCTGAATGGGGACTTATCACCGGTTATCAGAAAAAGGGAGCAGAATTATTTTGCAGAACTTATTTTGATAAAACTGAAGGTTATGAGATTGCAGAGAAATTCCCATGGATCATTGTTATTATTAAAAGCAAAAAGAAAGTCGACTTAGCTCCTCTTTATAGAGAATCCCTTAAAGTTGCGAAAGAACTTTATAATACAAAAAAATATAAAGACTATTATTCTGGACTCGCTGCATCAAAATATTGGATTGAGTTTCTACAGAAAAAGAAGAATTTCCGCGGTAAAAAAAGTGTACGATATGAGAAAATGCATGCTAATTGGTGGATATATATAAGCCTGCTTAAAGCACGAGGGTTAAATGCAAAATACCTATCCAATAATAAAGAAAAATTCGGTGTGCATGTGCCAAGTATTGAAATACTGTCAGAACTTTGTAAAAAAGAAGCTGAGCTACTCAAGAAAGGAACCAAAGAAGTTCCTTCCCGATGGGAACATAAAAGCCCAAAGGTCTGGACTCAAGAAAAAAGAAATGAACAGGCAAAAACCATTCATGAATTTCTTAGGCTTGAGCATGAGATCAATAAGTTCCTTATTGAGCTCACAAAATAATATATTATCGTAATGCGATGTATTATTTGGATTTTTCAAGAATTTGCAATGGAAATATTGTAACTTTAAGTTTTTGGCTCTTTGGATTTCAAGAACTATATCGTATTACGAACAATAATTAAAAAAGGTGGAGAGAACATGACAAGATATACATCAAAAGGAAAGTGTAGTTTTTGCAATGCTATCTTTAGTAAAGGGTCAATAGCTTCGCACCTAAGAACATGTAAACAAAGAAAAGCTATGTTGAAGGCATCAGGAAAGAAACAGAAAAAAATAAAATTTTTTCATCTTGTGGTTGAGGGACGCTACTTGCCTGAGTATTGGCTGCATCTTTTAATTCCTTCTAGTTCACCGCTTTGGTACTTAGACAATTTCCTCAGGGGTATCTGGTTGGAATGCTGTAACCACTTAAGTGCGTTCACAATTGAAGGGGAAAGGTACTCCATAAGTCCGCTGGCTGATTTTGATGAAAAAGAAATGAATGCTGCATTATGTGATGTCCTCACCCCCGGAATGAAATTTTACCATGAGTATGACTTCGGCACAACTACTGAACTTACCTTGAGAATTGTATCAGAATTGGAAAGCTTCTCTAATAGTGAATCCATTCAGATTCTTGCCAGGAATAATCCTCCATTAATAGTCTGTAGTTTTTGTGAAAAGCTTGCTACACAATGTTACGGAGGTGGTGAAGAATGGCTTTGCGATGAGTGTATACAAAAGTATGATTATGACGAAGATATGCTCTTACCTGTAGTTAATTCTCCACGGGTTGGAATGTGTGGATATACAGGACAGTAATGATGAATTCTGATCAATTAGCTTAAGTTCAATTGGTCAGGGCATACAGCTTCGCTGTTGAGAACAGAGAGCAGAAGAAGAAGAATTTATTTTAATTTTTTAGATTGGTTATTTTTCTTTCTTTTTCTCAGGTCTAAAACCTATCTTCCTTTTTTTTATTTTATTTTGATTACCAAGCATTTTTCTAAATGCTTCAAATACAATTTGAAATTGCTTATCGTATTTTTCTTCTAATTTAGCGATTTTTTCTTGCAAGTCTTTATAAGATAAAGAAAATTCATGGAGTTTTAAAAATGTTCTCATTATCTCAATATTTACAATAATCGCTTTTTCACTTTTTAACACACTTGATAACATTGCAATACCTTGCTCTGTAAATACATAGGGCAGATACTTACGATGCTGACCCTTTCCATGATTCTTTAAGGTCACAATTTGTGACCTTAAAGAATTTTCTTCGTCTTTAGTAAGCTGAAACATAAAATCATCAGGGAAACACGGAATTTAAATTATTTCCATAAGGATTTCACACGGGAGGATTAAATTCTAATGATCAGGGCTTCCCGCCGGAAGCCCCTACTTTGTTTGGGATACAATGCTTTGGTCTTCGGAGACCACGAGATTGCCACGTCATTCACTTCGTTCAATTCTCGCAATGACAATCAAATGTTTCACTTCATAAGGATTAGTCGACTGGCAGGAAGCCCAATCGCGTGGCTACTTGTACATTAATTTCTTCTACTGTTTTTTCTTCTGGTTTATCAATGAAGTTTACTGCTATCATGCATGGGCCGCATTGTGTTCTGAAGTTTAGTTTGAAGAATTTTTTACTGATATAGCTTTTTAATTTTGAGAAATCGTTATTTTTATGTAGTTTATAAATTGAAGTATTCTGGATATTATTTAAAATTTCGACTATATCGGAATCTATTATACTCCCGAAGCTTGCTGTTTTATTGAATATCCAGCAGCATGGGGTTACGAGATAATCAGTTTTTATCCACAAGGTGAGTGGTTTCAGAATAAAATTGCATTTTTTAGGAACATTTTTTGGTTTTACATCATACTGTGTTTTTAATGATATGCCCTTTTCGAACAGAAGTTTTACGTCCGATTTTTTCAAGATAAATCCCTGGTTATCCCCTACTCTTTCCGGAATTCCGAGGTTAATCTTTGATACCCCGTATTCTTTTAATAGCCTTAGAAATTCAGGGATATACTTAATATTTTTCTCTGTAAGGATAGACTGTACTTCAACCGTTCCAAAATCTTTTGTAAATGTTTTAATAATATTAATATTTTTTCTATATAGATCTGGAGATTTCCTGAATTCATCATGATCCGGACCAATCCCGTCAATGCTCAATACTAACTTTTTAAATCCTGATTTTGCAAGGAGTTTAATAAACTCCAGGTAATTAGCGAATTTCTTTTCTCCAATCTGGAATGGATCTTCTGATCCCCACCATCCGTTTGTAAAGAGAGATAAATTTAGGTCTTCTTTTTTTGAAAGGAACTCAAGAAGCGGAATGAATTTACTATATAAAGTTGGTTCACCCCCGGTAAACAGGAAGTCTCTAATATCAATATCGATGCAATCATTTATTACGCCCCTGGTGATTTCAAAGTCAAGTGGGGTATCAATTTTTCTATATTGAAGATAACAATGGCAGCAACCCAAGTTGCATTCATGAGTTAATTCAAATTTAATTTCTTTAATTCTTGCAGTGGGGTTATGTTTTTTTATAAGTTTCTTATATTCCTTCGTATTACCGAGGTTTTTATCATCAACCGCTACAACTAATTTTTTAAGAAGCAGGAAATCATCTTCAAATAATTGAAATTCCGATTCAGGAATAACAATCTCCCTCAAAATTTTTTTATATTGTTTATTTAACTTCTTCTGTTTTTTAAGGTATGTATAACCCGTTGTAGTAAGTAGATATGTTTTCATCGTTTCTCTTTTCCCTGCAAACAGGGTTTATAAAGGAGGCACAGCCTCTTTGACAATGACAATCTGATGTTTTTATAAAAGGGAGCTTTGCTCCCAGATTGCCGCGCACTGCTCGTGACTGAAGCAAAGCGGAAGTCATCCCGACGTGTCGGGACAATGACAATTCAGACAGTCTCGTCACTGAACTTTAGTCAACGGTTACCATTACTTTTCTTTTTAATTTCACACCATTGGTTGTATAAATAACGGCTCCGACTTCATCGGTTCTGAAAATATTGATCTTTAACTTTTTATATTCCGGGAACAGAAAATCTTTCAAGTCTTCTTCCTTGTTTCTATTTCTACCCCTTGAATCAAACTGTAATACGGCATCGAGAGGTTTTGCAGCGTGGAGTAATTCGAGGCATATTGCCTTTTTTTCGCCCTTATAGGGAACCGTGATAACGTCAGTTTCAGTAATAACGCCTTTCGTTACGAGTTCTAACTGAATATCCTTTCCTACATCGCTTAAGAGTAAAAATGACTTTTTCTTCAAGTATTCTTTAGTTTCCTTATTAGGTTTTACTCCATAAACAACGTTAATGATAATTGATTTATTTGACAGCTCATCTCTTGCGCCGGTGAATTCAGAGTCTTTTGGATTCAGACAATAAATCTCCAATTCCTTAATCATCTTCCCTGACCGATGGAATTCATGTACAATAAACTCGCCATATTTTAGAGTTCTGCTTGGGATTTGTTTCTCTCTAATTAGTTTCAACAAAGAAATATACTGGTCATAATAATCCATGACCCACCATTTCTCTTTATTTTTAACATAGTAATCATTTTTTATTAACTCCAGGAATTCGTCATAAGAAAGGTCAGCATGGAACTTTTCCTTATCAAGCGGGAGGAGTACATTTTTCACATTCATATTTTTAATAATTGTATGAACTCCGGAGGTATTTTCTTTATTCAAGTTTGTAACCACGAGATAATCAATTGTTTTAATATTCATCTTCAGTAGTGTTGGGATAATAGTTTTTTCTGCAACGTCCCATTCCTGAGGAATTCCATCCTTCATATATTTATAATGAAGTCCTGCATCGATTAATATCCTTTTCTTGAGTGGAGTTTGTATAAAGACCGCATTCGATCTCCCGACTGAGAAGAAGAGCACTTTTAATCTTGGAGTTTGCGGTTTAATAAAGAATACACTAATAAATATAACAACGACCACCGATGCAATCACTGAAATTAAAATCTTTCTTGATCTCTTCGGATAATTTCTGAATGAAACAACAATATTAAAATAGTATTTCTTCAAGTTCCCAATCACGAAATCCTTCCAAATAAATCCAGCTATTAACAGGTAATATATTGCAATCGCCGGTCCTGAAGGTTTAATCACGTGCGGGTATGGAAAGATTAAGGTTGCGACATGAGCCAGCCACAGGAAGAATTTACAGAAGAGGTAGTTTCCTGCATTCAGGAGCAGAGCAACGGATAAGCCTATTTTGGGGATAAGTCCAAATACTCCGGCTAAAATTCCCAGCTGAACATTCACCCCGATTAAGGGGATTGCGAGGAAGTTTGCATACGCTCCGGCAATCGGGTATCTCCCGAAATAGAATGCTGACAATGGAATCATCATTCCTAATTGAATTGCGAACTGTGCTCCGATAAATCCTCCAAGCCAGCCCGGGATTCTTCTGAATGAAAAGCCCAGCATAGGATTTGATTTTTGAATTTTCTCCCCGACTACCCAGATCCCTGCTGCTGCAGTCAGGAAAACAATGAACCATAGTATTGTAAAGAAGCTATTCTGCAGAATGATAATCATTGCCGTAAACAGAACGGTAATCACAATTCCCGCGATGAATCTATACCCTACAAGTTTCGTATTCAGGATTTCCATCACCGGCGGTGTTAAAAGTACCAGTGATAATACTGCCCCGAACGACAGGGTAAACGATGCTTCCACAACTACTCGCGGAGTAAACATAAGAATTAATGCCGCTGCTGCTGCGATACCTGTCATAATTGATGCCCGGAGTCCGGACTTTGTAAGAGCGTAAGTGGCAAGAATTAATGAGTTCATTATTGCAGCTCTAATTGTTGAAGGCCGGCCACCTGTAATTATTGTAAATAACAGTAGGAAAAATATAATTATAAAGGGGAATACTTTTCGTGGTAACTTAAACATTGCGAAAATTCCCCAGAACATGACCGTAATAATTGTAACATGTAATCCTGAGACTGCAAGAACATGGTTCACTCCGGAATGTTTAAATTCCTCTTCAATTAATGTTTCAGAGCCTTCCAGGTACATTTTTCTAATCCCATATCTCAAACCCAATGTTACCCCGCCAAGAAATGCAGATTCGGGATACGGAATAGTTTTCCTGATAGTTACGAGCATATTCTCTTTTAACTTTAATGCAAGCTTAATTATGGGATTCCCTTTCTCTGTCCCCAGTTTCAGGATTGCACCTGGGTCTCTAATAAACATCTGCGAATATATATTCGATGCGCGGAGGAATTTTGCATAATTAAATCCACCCGGATTCTCTGCGGGTCGGGGGTTTACAAGTTGCCCGGTAATTCGAACTTTATCATAGAAATATATCTTTCCATAATATTGATTACCTGGATAAATATAGACCTGTACCTTACCCTTTCCGTTTATTTTTATCTCTTTATTATCCTGTATGAGTAAGTATGGTTTAACCCTGATTGTAACCTTGTCACGTTGAATCGTAGGTTCGTCAACAACGACCCCTTCAATTGTAACTGAGTCTTTCGGTTTAAATTCACCAAAACCGGAAAGGTGATTCTCAGGAATTCTATTCTGGAATTGAAAATTCAGAATTGCAATTATGAAACCTATCGAAATCAAAATAAAATTCAAGTATTTTTTTGAGAAATAATGATATTTCCTATGTTGAAGAAAGCCGAGTACAATCGCTGTGATCAAGACGATTGAAAACAATGCGATTGCAATTAATAAGACCGGGGCAACTTCAATAAACGCATAAGAAAATGCAATCCCAACTACAAAAGCTGCACATAAAACAATCAGAAGTTTTTCCCAGTTCATATTTATTCAACCACTTTATAATCAGGATAATAATTGCGGTTAGACTCCAAAATTTGGTCTGTTCTATAATCAGGTTTAAATATTAAAACTGCTGCGCCTAATAATAATGCAATTATAATTATAATCAGAAATATCTTTGATCCGGATTTATCCATGTTCAATCCTTAGAATTTTAATGATAAATATGCCCTATAAGTTTCTTCAGGCAGTTTGTCTTTGTTCCTAAGTGATCCTTCTTCAATATAATCTCTTTTCTTATATGCGAGAGTATATTTCAGATGTCTTCTGAAAAGATAATGTTCCAGCCTGAACTGATAGTCAACATACTCTTCATAAGAAGAATTATCCTGTTTTCTGTAAAGGTTGTCATCATTATATTTAAGTTCTGTGATGAACTTCAGGTCCTTAATAGGAGTATAAGTCATTTTCATCCTGTAGTAATTATTTTTCTTATATTCAGGTGAAGAAGATTCAACATACTGTTTCAAACGATACTTAAAGGAATATTTAAT
>DAOVMD010000201.1 GCA_030630935.1 Candidatus Mcinerneyibacteriota bacterium
GAGTTTAAGAATAAGGGTTTTGATGTGTCTCCAATCCAGAAACTGCCATTCTTGGAAAAACAACTTAATGAAGAATCTATCTTCTCCAGAAAAACCATTAAGGCAATCCCGGAAATTTTCTGGTCGACAGTCCTATTAAAAAAAAGCTTAATGTTTTTGTTCTTCTTAAATGGAATAAGTTTGAAATGGTATGTTTTTCTCTTCCGCTCTTTAATCCAATGATAGTTTTGTTCATTTCCATGCATGACTATTTCAATTTCATCACAGTTTGAAAAGTCAAATAACATTTTTGAAAACTCAATTAGGAAATCCGCGATCGGAACTCCCTTGTTCGCTAATCGAAGTATGTTCTTTGATAATGCACAGAAATCCTTATAAAATTTCTTGTTTGTCTTTTTCATCTCATCTCGTTTATTAAGGACTGATTATACTATAATTATGTGATTATGTCAATGAAATAATATTCTATGAAAAGAATTATGTTGCCTTCCTAACAGATTTAACCTGGTCAATAAAAGTATGGAAGTCAATATCCATTAAAGAGCTAATTAAATATTTCTGTATAGTTTTTAAAAGGAACTCATCTTCTTCAGGGACGAGACCTTTTATAATCATTTTGGAAAACTCGAAAAAAAATGTTTCCTTGATATTTTGTTTGTTCTCAGGAATTAACTTTTTATATCGTCTAAAGTAGTCTTTAAATTCAAGGTATTTACCCTGACATTCAGAGTTTATTCTGTCTCTCTTATTAATGTCTTTTTCTTCAAATACAATGTCAATTGCAAATCCAATCGTGATCTCTTCAAGCGCAGGTATAAACTCATCGTTTAATTCCTCCGTAAGGTGGCCTATTGCGTAACGTTCCGCAAGGTATAGATAAAAAAATAAGAACCCAATTAATAACTGAAACCACTTTCGCTGGTCATGGTCGGTCTTTTGAAAATCCTTATGGTTCTCTTTCAGGTACTTCCAAACTTTACCAGCACCGTCGTAAGAATACTTAAAGACCCTCTTCAGGAAATCTCTAACAAATTCTTTATCGAAGATTCGAATCCAATCCATTTTTTCCCCTTAATCTTTGTATGTAAATGATAACATAAAGATTAAATAGTTTCAAGGTTTTTTTTTACAAGACCGAAAATAGCCGTGAAGACACGAAGAGGAAACTCTCTTTGCCACGAAGACATGAAAGGCACGAAGATGCAAACCTTCTTTAGCCACGAAGACGCGAAAAGCGCGAAAAAGGATCTTTTATAATAAACGCGAAAGCATGAAAAACACGAAGATGCAAACTTTCTTAGCCACGAAAACACGAAAATCACGAAATAGGCTTATAATGAAGAATGATTTTGCTTTAGAGAATACAATGCATTTGTTAATAACTTATGCTGCTTACGAAATCAATTGAATGCAAAAAATATATTGACAGGGAACTTAAGAGTAAGGAACCACGTAGGGTTCCCTATTAAAAAACTAACGAGAACTTTTTAAATATAGAAAAAGGAGAAATAATTTAAAGACCTAAATGAAACAATTATGAAAATAATAAAATATACAATTATCACTAATTAAAAAATAAATAATAGAAGTTTTCCAGGAATTAAACTTATTGACTTTTTAGAGTTTATCCAGTATAATATTAATATGAGAAGACAAATCAGGAGTGTGGGTATGAAGAACAGATATTTTTTATGGAGTGTATTTTTACTAATTGCAGGTGTATTGATATTTTCGTTTTTAAGTACTGGATGTACAAATAACAAGCAACATGTGAAGGAACAGAAAAAAGAATTGAAGTATCCTGAATGGTCTGGATTGGATGAGACCATCGAAAAGTGGGAAAGTTTTATTAATAAAAAGAATGATAATTCTATTATTAAAATAACAAATTTCTATAGATTGGGTATAGAACCTAATGATATAAAATGGCATTTAAAATTTAGATTTATCTTATTTAATGAAGATGAAGGATTTAAAAATAGTTATTTTAAAGAAATAAATGAGATAATAGGAAGTAATGATTGTGAAATATATAAAATATATAAAGATAATATTTCTATTAAACGAAAAATATCAAATGACGCATGGAAATTTAAAATCTTAAAGGATAAAGATTTTATTAAATTATATATAAAAATATTTGACGATAAAAGAGTTGGATATGTTTATTGCAATTATCAATTTGATCTATCCCCTGGTCAAATCATTGACTAGGGTGCCGGTCCTTTACTTTTTACTTTTTTTATTTTAATTTTCCAGTTCGGGTTCGGGTTCGGGTTTGTGTTTGAGACATTATTTGTAAGACACTCCTGTTTACAGGAGCAAACTCGAACTGATTAATCAAAATGAAGTTAAGACGCAAGCTAGATCTTGCTACGCTGCGATGCAAGAGGAAACTTTTGCCTCCGGCTACGAATCATTTCATGAGAATCGCAAACAATTTTAAAAAAGAAAAAATTTATCTTATTTCTTCAGTAAGAGTAAGAGTAAGAGACGTTTGAGATAAAAAACTCCCCGATTAGGGGAGCTCCCATGAACCACTAAAAAACGGGTTCAGGACTAAAGAACTCTTACTTCTTACTCGAACTGAAGTTTCCGGAGGAAACTTTGAAGTATCCCGGAGAATATTGGGTATTCTCCGGGATAAAAGAGGGTATCTCGTGATGAGATGTATATGCCTATATCCTATCAGGAAGATAGGATATAAGAATAAAAAAAATTTGTCTTAGGAATATATTTAAAAGAACCAGCCAGGTTTTCGCACTTCCAGCGTCATTCTGAAAATCCTACTTATCTAATAGTATATTAGCATAAAAATGTTAAAAAGTCAAGGGAAAAATTCAACAGAAAATTCAATAAAAGTGAATTATAATGAAAAAAAAAAGATAAAAAGAAAAGATAACTTGCTTCACTCAAACTTATTTATAACCGCCCCGAAAAAACGGGGTAAACTCCGGACGCAGAGAAAAACAAAAATAACAAAAAAAGGAAAAGATAAATATGTTTCTTCAGCAGGTCGTCGACCAAGGAGAAGAGATTGAGTTTACCCCGATGCATCGGGGATAGAGAAGCGTATCGGGAGACCTTAAAGAGACATGTAATGGACTTACTTATATTGTTTACTTTTGTTTTGAGCTGGAGTTACTTATCAAACAATCGAATGTGAATCTTAACAGGGAACTTAAGAGTAAGGAACCACGTAGGGTTCCCTATTAAAAAACTAACGAGAACTAAAATAAAAAACCAAAGAAAAAGAAAAGAAAAAAACATTTTTAATCCCGATGTCCTTCCCCGAAGTGAATTCGGGGTAAACTCCATATACGGGACGTCTGCGCTACGCTTGTCGCAGGACCTTTATCTATAAAACGACTGCTCTCTATTCTCTGTTCTCTGTTCTCGCTATTTGTTCGATTACCAGAGGTAATCGAACAAATAGCAACTATTTTCTTGACATTTTTTTAAAAATATGTTTAAATTTAATAAATGAGGTTTATTAATTATGGAAAAAGTTGACATTACAATAATTGGAGCTGGTGTAGTAGGCCTTTCAATTTCAGAAAAGCTTTCACGTTCCGACAAGGAGATCATACTTCTTGAGAAGCATGACGGTTTTGGTCGTGAGGCATCTTCACGAAACAGCGAGGTTATTCATACCGGCATATATTATCCAAAAACATCACTCAAGACTCAACTCTGTGTGGAAGGGAATAAACTTCTTTATGAGCTTTGTGAAGAGAAGGCAATTCCGTATAATAGAGTAGGAAAAATTATAATATCTAATTCGGAAGAAGAGTCCGATCAACTTCAGCAATTATTGCAGTGTGGAAAAGATAATGGTGTCAATAGGTTAGAAATAATTTCATCGAATGAGATTAAGGAATTAGAGCCCCATGTAAAAGGAGTATCGGGGTTATATAGTCCTGATTCAGGTATTTTGGATTCGCATAGTTTGATGCATTATTATGAGCAGGAATCGATTCGAAATGGGGTTACAGTTGCTTATAATTGCGAGGTTATTGGAATTGAAAAATCTATGGAGGGATATATTATAGAGATCTTGGATGCAGATGGTGAGAACTTTAAAATTCTAACAGAGATTTTAATTAATTCATCAGGTTTAAATTCAGATAAAATTGCGAGTTTATTAGGAATAGATATTGATTCAGTAGGATATCGTCTTCATCCATGTAAGGGTGAATATTTCAATATTTCTAATAGACATAAAGGTAAAGTCCGACATTTAATTTATCCTGCCCCGACCAAATTAAGTCTTGGTTTACATGCAGTTGTTGAATTAGATGGGAGATTAAAACTTGGTCCCAACGCATTTTATGTAAATGAAATTAATTATGATATAAATTTAGAACATAGGATTGATTTTTTTAAAAGTGCAGAAAAGTACTTTGATTTTTTAGAAGAGGATGATTTGCAGCCTGATCAAGCGGGTATAAGAGCAAAGCTTCAGAAGCCAGGAGAAGTTTTCAGAGATTTTATAATAAAAGAAGAGTCCGACCTTGGATTTCCTGGTTTAATAAACCTTATAGGAATAGAATCACCCGGGCTTACAGCTGCGCCTGCCATTGCCCGGTTTGTCTTTGAAATGATTATACATTAGATATTTCAATGCTTTTGTTTAGAGCGACCATTGCTTAAATGTTCTAATGAATGCAATTCTAACCGCAGAGGACGCAGAGGACGCAGAGAAAAAAATAAAAAACAAGAAGAGAAAATAAACTAAACAAAAAAGATTTAATGTATTCATTCAAAAACAAACGAATTGTTTGCCAAACGGTGTAGGGGCGACCGGCCGGGCGCCCTGACCCAATGAACTTAACCCTCCCGTATGAAAAAAAAGAAAAAAACAAAAAAAGAGAAAAAATATTTTTGGTGTATGAAAAGAAATTATTATGTATGAGACTACTCATCGAATAAAATGAATTTGGAACACACCACTTAAGCGCGCTTTTGTGCTCTTGTGACTTGTGCTCTTCTGCTCTCTGCAGCGAAGCGAAACTTATATCTATAAAACGATTGCTCCTGCGCCCAGATACCCTAACGAAGTGCGTGGTTCTGGGTCAGTTCTCTGATATCTGCTCTCTGTTAGATCCATGTTTCTTCAAGTTCATCTAAGGATAGTTCATTTTTTATATCCCCGATCATAATAATAAAGGCGGTTTTCTGAAAAATCGTCATGAACAAGGCAATAAATCCTCCGATAAAAATTAGAATAAAGAAGGCTATGATGATTCCGATGATTGGAATAATTATAATACAAGTTACCGGGATCATTATAATAAATCCTATAGCAATTGCCATAATTGAAAATGCTATTAAGAATATAGTCATTCGCCAAAAGTTACTATGGAAAATCTTGACTCCATTTACCATGGCCTCTGACCAGGTAGTATTTTCAAAAACAAGTATAGAATTTGCAGACTGTTTATAAAGGAATAAAAAAAAGCTGATTAACATTATAAAAAACATTGCCAGTAAAAAGGTTATAATAATCTCAGGAGAAGGCATTTCAGGAACAGATCCGCCCGATCTTATTTTTAATTGGTAGAATTGATTTAATAGATTTAATGCAGTGCCAACGACAACAAATGGAAGATTAACAAGTAAACTTCTCAAGAAGAATTTTTTTATATTTCCAATAACTAAGTCAAATAATTCCACCATCGTTTCATTTTTTAAAATATCTTTTATTGATCCCATTATTCCTGTTCCTGCAGCAGCTGCAAGGAATCCACCCACTAACCCGGTAATTGTAGAGATAATTATAGCGAAAAGAGAGAGTTGAAAGTTTTGCATTATTTCAGGAAGGTCTTCAATGGAAGATAAGTCATTTGTTATCAGAAAATAGATCAATGACGGTATTCCGAAGATAATCAAATTAATGATTCCTATCACGAATATTATTCCTAAATTAATAAAGACCAAAGATAGATTTTTTTTTGTAAAATGAAATGCAATTTTAAAATATTTTGCAATATTATCAACCATATTGTTTCTCCTTAATTTAAATACAGAATATTATAACATATTTTTCACTAAAAACAAAGATAAAAAAACAAAAGAAAATAAAGAAAATATATTTCTTTAGCAGTTTGACGACCGGAGGGAGGAAATCCCGTATAGCCCCGAAGTGAATTCGGGATAAATTCCACTCA